>CAZXJU010000090.1:0-7843 GCA_964641035.1 uncultured Halobacteriales archaeon
ACCCGATGGGCGTCCCGGTGTGGTCCCACGACGGGATCCTCTTGACCGGCGAGACCTACAAGGACAAGGTGAAACTCACCTTCATGAAAGGCGCCTCGCTCAAGGATCCGGAGGGCCTATTCAACGCCAGCCTCGAAGGCAACACGCGGCGCGCCATCGACCTCCATGAGGCCGACGACGTGGACGAGGAGGCGTTCGTGGCGCTCGTGAAGGCGGCGGCGGCGCTGAATGCATCCTGAGCCGGCGGCTGACCTTGGCGCTCCCGTTCACTACGAATCATCCGCGTCCACCAGGTCCGTACCGGCCGTCCTCGCCTTCGTGCGTCCCCCTCGAGAGGTGCCGCCGAGTGGACGGGCCGGGCCGTCAGCCGAGTTCTTGGGCGAGTCCGATGAGAAGTCCTTCGGGCCCCCGGATGTAGCAGAGCCGGTACGTGTCTTCGTACTGGACCACTTCGTCGACGAGCTGCGCACCGCGTTCGCGCAGCCGGGCGAGCGTCTCGTCGATGTCGTCCACGGTGAACATGACGCGTAGATAACCGAGCGCGTTCACCGGGGCGTTGCGGTGATCGGCGACTATGGCCGGGGTGAGGAACCGCGAGATCTCGAGCCGGCTGTGGCCGTCGGGGGTGACCATCATGGCGATCTCGACGCGCATGGCGTGCAGTCCGGTGACGCGCTCGGCCCATTCTCCTTCGACCGTGGCGCGCCCTTCGAGCTTGAGGCCAAGCTCGGCGAAGAACGAGATGGCGGCATCGAGGTCTTCCACCACGATGCCGACGTTGTCCATGCGCGTGACCGTCATCGACGCTGCATGCGACGCCACGGTTTAAGCGCAGAGGCGAGCGGAGGTCCCTGTCAGGGGACTGCACTCGTGGAACAAGGGAATCCCTAGGCGGGTTCCCACAATTCTATCCGGTTGCCTTCGGGGTCGTTCACCCAGGCAAACCGGCCAATGCCCTCCATGGTCTCTTGGGGTTTTACTTCCTTCACGCCCGCCGCCGCGAGTTCTTGCAGCAACTCCTTCAGGCCGGACACGCGGAGGTTGATCATGAACGACTGGGGACCGCCAAAGTAGTCCGTGTCGCGAGCACACGTCGAGAACACCATCGGGCCGGCTTCCGTTGGCGTTGGGCCGCCGTTCGTGAACCCGAAGTGCCGCTGGTACCACTCGCCCAGCGTCTCCGGGTCATCAGAGCGCAGGAAGACTCCACCAATTCCTAGGACGGGCATACGTTTCAAAATCCGTCCGCGGCTTTGAGGCTTGTCCCCTTGAGGCGGAGCGGCGTTCCCGCCGCCCCGCGTGGGCGCGGCGCGCGGTGCGACTCCGGGGTCGGCTTCAGTGCAATTCAAGGGGACTCGCCCGCGGAACGCCCAGCCGCCCGTGGAACGAACCCCGTCGGCCCACCACGATTATATACGACCCCTTCTTCAGTCCCCACTGGTCGCATTCCATGATCCGTCCGCGCCGCATCAAGCGCTACTGCCCCCACTGCAAGACGCACCGGGAGCACGAGATCGAGCGCGTCAAGAAGCGCAAGGCCAGCGAACAGAAGCAGGGCCAGCGCCGGTTCCGCCGCGTCATGAGCGGCTACCGTGGTTTCCCCCGTCCCAAACCCGAAGGACGCGAGAAGCCGACACGCCGCGTCAACCTCGTCTACCGTTGCACCGAATGCAACCGGAAGCAGAGCCCACCGGCGATCCGCGCCAAGAAGTTCGAGCTGAAGGAGCACTGACCGAGATGGGCAAGATCAAGAAGGAGGCCCAAGGGCCCCGCTCGCAGTTCGTGAAGGTCAAGTGCCAGGACTGCGAGTCCGAACAGGTGACCTTCTCCAAGGCCGCGATGCAGGTCAACTGCCAGGTCTGCGGCGCCAACCTCTTGGAACCACGCGGCGGCGAGGCCCATTTCCGCGCCTCCGTCGTCTCCCTGCTGGAGTGATCAGTTCTAACTCCGGACCGAGAACGCCGGTTCAAGATTGGTGCAAATGCCCTTACCAATCCATTGATTAGCTATGGCGCCCGACCACGATACGGTGGCCCGGCTACAACACGGCCGTCAAATCGTGGGTCCAAATCGTGCCCTCCAACGATTGGGGCAAGCGGACCGCCTTCCTGATGCAGCGGACGCCCTCGACCGTCTCCTGCGGCAAGTCGCGCGTACGCCCAAACGAAAACTCCCAGTCGCCCGTCTGGTTGAATTCACACGCCGCAAGGATATCGAAGTCGCCCGGCTTGTAGTAGCGGCCCGCCTTCCCTTCAAGCTGGTTTCGGGTCCGCTGGAAATCCACCTTCATGTCTCCATTTGCGTAAGCGAAGCTCTTCATCACGTTTTTGCATTCGATCGTCTTCGATTTCGACCGCCGCGTCACACGAAAATCGGGTTGTCCATCGGCGTTGAGGTAATCATAGTCGTCAATCTCTCCGCGGCCAACGAGATTCTTCAGATACTTCTCCAGGTGTCGTTCCGCCACGTATCCTCGAATCATCTGGTAACATCGATCGCTCCGCCCGATGACATCCAAAATCTCGGAGGCGGAAAGCCCCATCGCTCGCTCGACGGGGTGGGCCATTGACCTGGCCAATTCCGAAAACAGTTATTACCATGGCGTGTATCGTATGTGTCATAGGTGTGTTTTTGAGGGTGAAATCAGAGAAGCATCGCGTCCAGGTCGTATTTACGAAGAACCAATGGGAGCTGATCGACTCGTTCCGCGGGGAAATGGGGGACGGCGACGCGGAGCTCGTCCGCAACATCGTCCTGGCCTGGCTGTCCGAAAAATCCCTTATATCTTCGAAAGTTAAGCACCGGCTGGGTCTCGAATGACGAATTCTGCGTTGCCCCTTGAAGTATCAAACCCACATGCTGAACTGCTAGTGTCCCGGGACCCAACGTATTACACGCGAATGGGCGCAATGTACGCCGGCGACGGCCGAAATCTACTCGAAAATCTGCCGGACGAATCAGTAAACCTTGTGGTCACGTCACCGCCCTACCCGCTCGTATTCAAGAAGGAGTACGGAAACGTCGATGCGCACGAGTACGTCGAATGGCTGATGTCGTTCGTCGAGGAAATCGGACGCGTCCTTACCCCTGATGGAAGTTTCGTTCTCAACGTGGGCGGCGTATGGAACAAGGGGTCACCCACGCGATCGCTCGTCCAGTACGAACTGGCCCTAGCAATTAACGAGCACATGCCTCTCGCCCAAGAGTTCTTCTGGTACAATCCGGCGAAGCTCCCCGCGCCGGCCGAATGGGTGAACGTTCGACGGATTCGGGTGAAAGATGCAGTCGAATACATTTGGTGGTTCGGACGGAACGAAAATCCAAAAGCGGACAATCGATGCGTGCTTCAAGAATACAGCAAGGACATGAAGCGTCTGGTAGAGAAGGGCGTCAGAAAGGTTCGCCGCCCATCCGGCCATAATATCACGGAGAAATTCGCCAAGGACTCAGGCGGCTCGATTCCACCGAACGTCATCACGGCGGGAAATACGGACTCCACGAGCAATTATTTCAAACGATGTAAAGCCGAGGGCGTAAAGCCACATCCGGCTCGCTTCCCGAAGGAGATTCCCGCCTTCTTCATTCAATTTCTCACAGACCGCAACGACGTGGTTCTCGATCCCTTCGCGGGCTCCAACACGACCGGGTGGACCGCTGAACGTCTAAAGCGACGGTGGCTCGGGTTCGAGCTGGATGCGGGATACGCGAAGGAGTCTTCGCTGCGCTTCCCGCCAGGGGCGGTTTTCGGATTGGAGGAACGCGACGGGCACGCTCATCCTCGGAACTAAGGCCTCGCCGCGCGGAAATTCCGGGCGGCCTCTCCCACTGGCTGATCAGTTCTCGGCCGCCGGGACGACCGGCGCCTTCGCCTCGACCCGACGCGACTTCTCGTACAAGACGAGCCCCGCTGTGACCGCCAACGGCAACGCCATCGACTCGCTGCCGAACGGCGGGGCGACCAACTCGTCGCACGCCGAGGCGACCGCCGGGCTCAACCGGTGGCCCTCCGGCGGCAACACCAACGTCATCGACGCGCCCAGCATGGCCCCCGTCAGCGGCACCCCGTCCGGGTCGACGCCGACGACGTGCAACCCCAGATCGTGCAGGCGGCCCAACGCCTCCGGCAGGTTCGGCACGCGCGCTACCTTGACGCGTTCGGCCGCGCCGCGTGCCGCCTTCACGACCGCGGGCGACACGCCGACGCTGCGCACGGGCACCACCACGCCGTGCGCACCGGCCAGGTCCGCCAACCGGAGCAATCCACCCAGCGCGTCGGCGTCCTCGACGGCGTCGACGGCCAGGATCAACGGCTTCTGCCCGCGTGCCTCGGCCACCGCCAACAGGTCGCCGACGTCGGCGTACCCGTCGCTCTTGACGTAGGCGACCACGCCGGCGGCGTCCCCGTCCGGCGCTTCCTTGGCCAACTGCGCCTCGGTCACCATGCGCACCGGGACGCCTTCGTCGCGCGCCAGCCGCGGCACGTCGCCTTCGGCGGCCGGCGTCCCGTCGGCCACGTAGATCTCGACGATGCGGCGGCCGGAGCGCAACGCCTCCAGCACGGCGTCGGGTCCGACGATCCGGTCCAGGCGGGCCATCCGAATCGACCCATCGGTGCGCGACTAGATAAGGTGCCCGCCGCCGGCGGCCCCGTCCGGTTAAGTTTATCAGAAACCCATGGCTTCGACGCGACAACAATGCCCCGCGGCCCCGAATTCCCGGAAGAAGGCGACCTCGTCGTCGGCACCGTCAAGGACGTACAGAACTTCGGCGCCATGGTCGACCTCGAACAATACCCCGGCAAGGAGGGCTTCATCCACATCGCGGAGGTCGCCGCCGGCTGGATCAAACGCATCCGCGACTACGTGCGCGAACAGCAACGCGTCGTCTGCAAGGTGCTGAGCGTCGATGAAGGCCGCGGCCACATCGACCTGAGCCTCAAACGCGTCAACGAGCACCAACGCCGCGAGAAGATCCAGGAATGGAAGAACGAGCAGAAGGCGGAGAAACTCCTGGAGATCGTCGCCGGACGCACCGGCATGAGCGTCGACGACGCGTGGGACGCCTTCGGCTCCAAGATGGTCGAACGGTACGGCACCCTCTACGCCGCGATGGAGGAATGCGCGTACGACCCGGAGGCCCTCAAGGATGCGGGGTTCAAGGGAAAATGGTTCGACGACCTTGCCGAGGTCGCCCAAGAGAACATCACCATCCCGTTCGTCGACATCAGCGGCTTCGTCGACCTGGAATGCCCGAAGCCGGACGGCGTGAAACACATCCGCGACTCCCTGTCCGAGGCGGAGAAGAGCGAGTACGAGGATGTCGAGATCGAAGCGCAGTACGTCGGCGCACCCGTCTACCGGCTGCACGTCCGGGCGCCGGATTACAAGATCGCGGAACAAGAACTGGAGAAAGCGGCGTCGCGCGTCCTCAAGACGCTCGAAAAGCGCGGCGGCAAAGGCACCTTCCGCCGCGAGGCGGAGGAGAACGGCCAGTGACCCGGTCCCGCATCCAATGGTGCCGCGAATGCGACGCACCGACCCTGCACGACGACTGCCCGCGCTGCGGCGCCAAGGCCGTCAACCCGTTGCCGCCCCGCTACAGCCCGGACGACCCCTACGGGAAGTACCGACGGGAACTGAAACGCAGGACGCGCAAGGAACAGGAGGCTGAGGCCTCATGAAGGACGTGGAGATCCACTTCGTCAAACGACCCAAGCTCACCAACCCCATCTTCGTCGAAGGCCTGCCCGGCGTCGGCAACGTCGGCAAACTCGCCGCCGAGCACCTGATCGACGAGCTGGGCGCGGAGAAGTTCGCCGAGATCTACAGCAAGGACCTGCCCCCGCAGGTCTTCGTCGAGGCCGACGGCGTCGTCCGGCCGGTGCGCAACGAACTCTTCTCGTGGAAGGCGAAGAAGAAGGACCAACGCGACGTGGTCATCTTGGCCGGCGACTACCAACCCATGTCCAACGAAGGCCAATACAACCTCGTCGAAGCCGTCCTGGACGTGCTGGAGAAGTACGAGTGCAAGGAGCTCTTCACGCTCGGCGGCTTCGGGCTGGGCCGGATGGTCAGCAAACCCAACGTCCTGGGCGCCGCCACGTCCAAGGCGATGGTCAAACGCATGACCAAGCACGGCGTCAAGTTCAAGGAGGACGAACCCGGCGGCGGCATCATCGGCGCCAGCGGCCTCTTCCTCGGCCTCGGGATGCGCCGAGGCCTCGAGGGCGCCTGCCTGATGGGCGAGACGAGCGGCTACCTTGTCGACCCGAAGAGCGCCCGCGCCGTCCTGCAGGTATTGGCCGCCGTCCTCGGCGTCGATGTCCAGTTCGACGAGCTCGAAGAGAAGGCGAAGGAGATGGACCGGATCGCCAGCCAGCTCAAGGACATCGAACGCAAACAGGCGGAGAAGCCCACGGATGACCTCCGCTACATCGGCTGACCGGCCGCGCGCCACCGACCTCGTCGATTCGGCCTGTCCCCGCTGCCGACTGTCCCGAGACCGAACCCAGGTCGTGCCCGCCGAAGGCGACCGGGCCGCCCGGCTCTTCCTCGTCGGCGAGGCGCCCGGACCCGACGAGGACGCGCAGGGCCGCCCGTTCATCGGCCGCGCCGGTCGCATCCTGCGCCGCAGCGTCGAGGCCGCCGGCATCCCGCTCGAGGACGTGTGGATCAGCAATACCGTCAAATGCTTCCCGCACGAGCGCGTCGACGGCAAACGGAAGATCCGCAAGCCGAAACCGGACGAGGCCGCCGCCTGCCGGCCGTGGCTCAAGGGCGAGCTGGCCGCCGTCCGGCCTCGCCTCGTCGTCGCCCTCGGAGGGACGGCCGCCCAGGAACTCACCGGCGATGCCGCGTTGAAGATCGGGAAGGTGCGCGGCCGGCGCCTGGCCGTGCGCGACGAGCTGGGGGGCCTGCCGCTGGCCGTCACCTACCACCCCAGCGGCCTCCGGTACGGCCACGCGACGGAGGCGGACCTCGTCGACGACCTGCGCGCCGCCTACGACGCCGCCTTAGACGGCGAGTAAGCCCGACGCGTTGGCGGCCACCATCGCCGCCACGATCAACAATCCGATGATGAGCATCAGCCGGCTGGTGAAGGCGATCCGCTTCGTGAGGAGCATCACCGCCGGCGGTGGGCCCGCCTCCGGATCCGCCTCGCCCATCAGCTCCTCGATCTTCTGGAACGACGGGCGGACCGCCACGTTCACCAGGTACAGGATCGCGAGGGACCCGATCAGGCTGAAGAGGACCAACTGGCCCCAATACGTGGCGGTCAGCTGCCCCCACCCGATGCCGTAGGGGTTCATCGAGACGAGGCCGACGCCGGTCACCACGGTGAACCCGCCGACCCAGTTGGCGTACTGGACGGTCCACGGGGTGATGCGCCCCAACAGCCGGGCGCGCGCCGCCGGGTCCTCCCGGTTGAGGATCGGCATGAGGATGACCTGCAGGTACAGCATCGCGCCCACCCACGCGATCGCGAAGAATACGTGGAGGATCTTCGTGATGACGAACCCTTCGTACGCCATGGTCTCCGGCCGCCCAACCGCCCCCTTGTTTTTAAACCGTGCCGGCCGGCTGCACATCGTCCAAGCGCCCTTATACGCCCTGGCCCATTCCGGACGCAGGTGGCAAACAATGGTCGAATGGATTCTGAACCCGCAAAAGCCGGTGAGCAAGGGAATGGGCGTCGCGATCCTCGTGCTCAACATCCTGATCCCGGGCGTCGGCACGATGGTCTACGGCCGGATCCTCCGAGGGGTCGTCGAACTGTTGACTTCCTGGCTGATCGTCGGCTGGGTGTTCTCGCTGATCGACGGGATCCAGGTCCTGACGAAGGC
>CAZXJU010000091.1:0-7603 GCA_964641035.1 uncultured Halobacteriales archaeon
GACGGTGCCGTCGGGCCCGTTGTTGCCCGCGCTGGCCACCACGATGATGCCGGCGTCCAAGGCCCGGTCGACGGCGTTGCGCAGGTCGTCGCTGACCAGGTTCAGGGGACTCGGCTGCGACCCGAGCGACATGCAGATGATGTCGGCGCCTTGGTCGCGCGCGTAGTCGACGGCGTCGGCCACGTCACTGGAATCGCCGCTGGAGTCGGAGCCGATCGCCTTGATGGGGATGAGGGTGATGCCGGTGGCGGCGCCGTTGAGGTCGAAGCCGCTGAGGCGTCCGTTGAAGTCGGCGCCTTTGCCGGCGAGGATGCCGGTGGCGTGGCTGCCGTGGCCGTGGTCGTCGTACGGGTCGGGCCGCTCGTTGACGTAATCCTTCCAGCCTTTGATCTTGATGTGGTCGAGGCTCGGATGGTCCGGGTCGACGCCGGTGTCGATGACGGCGACCGATACGCCTTGGCCGGTGAACCCGTCGGCCTGCAGGGCGCGCAGGCCGGCCATCTTGAACGCCCAGTCGGTGGAGCCGTCGCCGAAACAACCGGCGAGGCCGAGCGACGCAACGAGGGCGGCCAGGAGGACGGCGCGCGCGGCGACGGACCGGTTCACGTGCCCACCACGGCCCGACCCAGCCGGCCGCTGCCGCAGTGCGGACACGTCTGGACGTTCAACCGTCGCTTGATGCCGCTTGCCGGCGCGCTGAACCGCATGACCTCACCGCAGTTCTGGCACTGGTAGGCCATCCGGTCTGTGTCGGGGACCCAACCGTGCGGGACCTCGCCCACGACGATGCGGGCGGCGGCCGGGATCCGGATGTGGTTCGAACAGTAGGGGCAGCTGACGCGGAGCTCGCGGCGGCGGTCCAGGTGCGTCGCCTCCATGCTGAAGACGTGGCTGCAGTAGGGGCACCGGTAGTGGTGCGGTCCACGGATCCGGCTGGGGTCGACCTGGGCGTGCGGCTTCGGGATCTCCACGACCTCGACCGCCTCGTCCGGCGTCGGGGGCGGCAGTTCGACCTGCGGTTCCGGCTCCGGAAGCTCTTCCGCCTCCGGTTCCGCCTCGACGGTCTCGGCGGCCAGGATGTCGCCCGGTTCCACGTCCGGCTTGACGCCGATGTAAAGGAGCAGCGTGAGCAGGATCAGGACGACGAAGGCGCCCATGACGTAGATGAACCAGGCCGAGTCGTTGAGGATGATGTCGTACAGGAAGGCGAGGTAGGCCAGGACGGCCGCCGCGATCAGGACCTTGAACAGGGTGTGCCGGGTCCGGATCCGCATTCAGCCCCACCTCACGAGGATGCCGAAGACGGCCATCAGGATGACGGCCAGCAGGAGTACGGTCGAAAGGAGCGCGTAAACCCAGTCGGTGGCCGTCGCCGGGCCCTCCCTGACCAGGGTGACGTGGCTGTCGGGGTCCGTCGGGTCGGTCCCCTCTTGCACTTCGGACCGGTCGTTGAATCCGTCGCCATCCGAGTCGACGTTCGTCGGGTCGGTCGCCGGGAACGTCGTTCCGTCGGTGGTCTGGCCCATGACCTCTTCGAAGTCGGTCAGGCCGTCGCCGTCGGTGTCCGCGACGTTCGGGTCGGTCGGGGTGAACGTGTTGCCCATGTGCGTCCCGGTGACCTCGTCGAAGTCGGGGAGACCGTCGCCGTCGGTGTCGGCGTTCGTCACGTTCGTGCTGCCCGGGTACGCCGGATAGGCGCGCGTGTCTTGGTACGCGCCGTTGCGCGTGCCTTGGACCTCCTCGCCGTCGGTGAGCCCGTCGCCGTCGGTGTCGGCGTCAAGCGGGTCGGCGTCGAAGGAGAGTTCGCCGGCGAAGATCTGGTTGGTGCCCTGGGTGCCTGTCGGCGCGACGCTGGCGTTCGCCAGCTTCTGCGCGCGTTCGCTTCCTTGCGCCACGACGGCGGTGCCACCGTCGATCAAACCGTCGCCGTCCGTGTCGGGCAGCGTGGCGTTGGTGCCGAAGCCGGCCTCGCCGAAGAACGTGATCGTGCCGTCGGCGTTCTCTTGGCTGGTGATGCCGGCGTTCTGGTACCGGGTCGCGTTCTCGCTTCCCGCGTCCACGGTCACGTCGCCGCCGTCCAGGAGGCCGTCGCCGTCGCCGTCGAGGCTCTTCGGGTCCGTCCCGTTGGCCAGCTCGTCCCGGTCCGGCACACCGTCGCCGTCGGTGTCCTGAGAGGCGTCCGCCTGCGACCCACCGATGTAATCCTGGCCGAAGCCGTCGTCCGGCGCCCGGTCCGTTCCCTGTGCCGCGTCGGGATTGGCCGCGCCGGAAAGATGCGCTTCCGATTCGACGAACAGTTCGGTGACCGGCTCGCCGATGTTCTTATCCGAATAATCGATGGCCGACTTCTTGACGACCATCGTCAAGGTGTCTCCGTCCACGCTTCCGGAGTCGGCCACGCCGTCCGAGGTCGAAACGGACCCGGAGGAATCGATGAGAGCACGCGCGGTAAGCGCCGTGGTGCCGACCTTGAAGTTGAACCGGAATTCGACCTGCTGCGTCGCGGTCGCGGTGATGTCGCCGCCCGTCTGAATCACAAGCACTAGGTCCGTGGAGTTCTCCGACGCAACGCACGCCTGGACGACGTCGATCGAGTCCTCGTCGACATTGACCGTCGTCGTGCTGACGTCGTCTGCGGGATCGGTGATGTGCGCCACGGGGCACGGCCCGGCGTCCTGCGCGGCGGCTCCGGGGGCCAGTGCGAGCAGTACCAGGAGGGCCGCTATGGCCCACAACGCGGCAGACACCCTGATACCCATGGGTCCGGGGCGCGGATACGAAGGCGGCGCTATAAAGGGATATCCTTATGCATTGTGGATGGGCGCCGGCCGATGAGGCCCCACCACCAAAATCCTCTTCAGCGGGCCTCGACTGACGCGGCACACCGGAGGAGAAGACGATGCGAATCGGAGTGCTAACAGGCGGCGGCGACGCGCCCGGACTCAACGCCGTGATCCGCGGCCTCACGATCCGGGCCACGCAACTAGGCCACGAGGTCGTCGGCGTCCAACGCGGCTGGAAAGGGGTATTGGACGGCGACGCGGTACCACTTTCCTCCAAAGACGTCACCGACATCCACCGGACCGGCGGGACGATCCTCCGGTCCAGCCGGACGAACCCCGTCAAGGACGAAGCGACCGTCAAGCAGGCGATGGCGGGCTACAAGACGCTCCGTCTGGACGGACTCGTCGCCTTGGGCGGCGACGACACGCTGGGCGCGCTGGCCCAGCTGGCCGAAGAGGGATTGAACGGGATCGGCGTGCCAAAGACCATCGACAACGACCTGCCTGGCACGGACGTCACGTTCGGGTACGACACGGCCGTCAACATCGTGATGGAGGCGCTCGAACGGCTGCACACCACCGCATTCAGCCATGAACGCTGCCTGGTGGTCGAGATCATGGGACGCCACGCCGGTTGGATCACGTGGGCCGGCGGGATCGCCGGTGGCGCCCACGTCATCCTGCTGCCGGAGGACCCGTTCGACCCGGAGGAGGTGGCGGCGGTCGTGCGGGCCCGTGACAGGACGGATGCCCGGTACACGCTGGTCGCCGTCTCCGAGGGGGCGAAGCCTGAGGACGCCGACTCGTTCGTCACGCAGACGGCGGAGAAGGACGAGTTCGGCAACGTGCGGCTCGGCGGCATCGGCGAACAACTGGCGGCCAAGATCGAAGAGATGACCGGCAAGGAGACGCGGCACGTCGTCCTGGGTCACCTGCAGCGCGGCGGCGCCCCGAGCGCGTTCGACCGCGTGCTGGGCACCCGCCTGGGCGTCATGGCGGCCGACCTGGCCGAAGCCAGATCGTTCGGGAAGATGCTCAGCGTCCAAGGCAACGAAATCGTCGCCGTGCCCATCGCCAAGGCGGCCAAAGCGACACGGAAGGTGCCCGAGCACCTTCGGAAGCTGGCGTTGTACCTGCGCGGGGAATGAAACCGGCCGGGACCGACGCCTACGAGTCGGTCACGCCGTTTTCGGATCCGCCACGGTGCCGCTTGAGCCGCGAGACGAGGCTCCGTGAATGCTGGCCGAGCGCGGTCGCCTTCTCCTGCACGAACCGGCCGGCGCCCGCGGCGGCCGATGCCGCCCGCTTGGCCGCTTTCACCGCGTTCTCCTCCGCTTGACGGGCCGAGTTGCCGTACCGGTCCCACGCATCGCGCGCCGCGTCGGGCGCCTTTGAAAGTTGATCCGTCACGAACGCGGCCTTCTCTTGCGCAATCCGTTGGGCGTGCTTGGCCCGTTCCGCGGCCGTCTCCGCCAGCGCCTCCGCGCGGTTCTGCCGGGCCAGGATCGCCTCGATGGCGCGGTGCTCGGCCTCCCAGGCCGCCTCCAACGCCTCTTTGACGGCTTGGCGGACGGCCGTCTCCGCGTCCTTGAAAGAGTCCGCCACGGCCTTGCCGGTCCGCTTGGCGGAATCGACGAGCTTCGCGGAGGCCGCCTGGTACAGCGCCTTCTGCGCTTCCTTCTTGAAGACTTGGAGCCGCTCGTGGCCCAGGCCGTCGACCTGGACCTGGTGCGTGTTCACGCTGGCAAGGTCCTTGACCGACCGGATTCCGACGGAACGGAGCTTCTTCTCGGTGGTCGGGCCGATGCCGTCGATCTCGGAAATCTTCATAGAGGACACGTCCAGGTTTCTCGACGAAGCCCAGGCCGGGTATTAACCTTTGCCGCGCCGCAACGGGAGACACTCCGGGTCAGTCGCCGTCGGCCCAGCCCGCCGTGTCGGGGTCGTAGTCCGGTTGGTCCAGGAGGTCCGCCAGCGACCGCATGATGCGGTCGGTCAACTCGCGCGCGCGGCGGCCGTCCTCCGCGGCCTCCTCGTCCCGTTGCACCACGATCGGCTCGCCCACTACGACCTCCGTCCGGCGGAACAGTTCCGGCCACGGCTTGCCTTTCGGCCACGCCTCGTACGCCCCGCGGATCGCCACCGGGTACACCGGGGCTCCCGTCGCGTACGCCAGGCGCGCCACGCCCGTCCGTCCGCGCTTGAGCCGACCGTCCCGGCTGCGGGCTGCCTCCGGGTAGATGCCCAGCGCCAACCCCTCGTCGAGGGCGGCCACGCCCGCCTCGACGGCGGCCCGGTTGCCGCCCGTCTTCCGGTCGACGGCGATCTGGCCGCCCAGGGTCTCGAAGAACCAGCGCGTGAACCCGTTCGTGAACAGTTCCGCCTTCGCCAGATGGAACACCGGGCGACGCATCGACACGACCACAAGCAAGGGGTCCAGGTTGCTCACGTGGTTCGATGCGAGGATCACGGGGCCGGTCTTCGGCACCCGACCGACGTTCCTTGGCCGGCACGCGAAGATCAGACGGACGAACCAACCGACCATGACCTGGACGCCCCGGTACAGCCAGACGGGGTGCGACCGGTCCTTCCATGCCCGGGCCTCGGTCCGGTGTCGGTCCGCCACCGCCCCCACCTCACTCCGGTCCGTCGGATTCCGGATGCTCGTCGCTCTTGCCGCGCCGGTGCGTCGGGACCTCGGGGTTGTACTGGTAGTCGTCCACGTACTCCTGGCCGGAAAGCTCGGCGATGGCGTGCATGACCTCGTCGGTCGTCTGGCGCAGGCTCGCGCGGTCGTTCGCCTTGTCCTCGTCGAGGGGGAACGGCATCGGCGTTCCGACCCGGACGCCGCACTTGGCGAGCTTCGGGACGCTCTCCCCTTTCGGCAACGCCTCGAACGTGCCCTGCATGGCCACCGGGACGATGGGGGCTCCGGTAAGGTAGGCGAGCCGTGCCACGCCCGTGTGGCCTTTGTGGAGTTTCCCGTCGCGGCTGCGCGTGCCTTCGGGGTAGATGGCGAAGAGATTGCCCGACCGGATGGTCTCCAGCGCCCGTGCGAAGGCCTGTTCGTCACCCTCGCCGCGCTTGAGCGGGATGACGCCGATCTTCCGGAAGAACCACCCGCGGAACTTCTTTTCGAAATGCTCGATCTTGGAGATGTAGTAGATCTGCCGGCGCGTGGCGACGGGAAGCAGCATGTGGTCAAGGAAGGACAGGTGGTTGGACGCGAGGATGGCGGCCCCGTCGTCGGGGATGTTCTGTGCGCCCTCGACGTCGACGCGGAACCCGAGTTTCAGGAACGGCGTGATCGTGAACCACGCCGCATCGTAGAACATGGTACGCGGCCAGCGGCGTGCGTCGGAAAAAAGTATCGGGATGCCGAGACCGTGTCGGCTCTTGCCCCACAAGCCTTATCAGTTTGCCGACCGCTGGAAATGGCCGAGGCCCACCCTATGACCGAAGAAACCACGAACCCTGAAGTCCCCAAATGGATCGAGGAGCGGGTCCTGCCCGCCACCGAAGACCGCGTCAAGTCGCTGCACCTGCTGAAGGAAGGCGGGCTGCGCAAGAGCGCCCTGCTGTTCACCAACGACCACGCGTACGTCGCCGAGAAGGCGACGTTGCGCGGCGTCAAGCTCTACGAGGTCGAGTACCCGCAAGGCTTGTTGCTCAACCAGGCGGCGTGCCCGCACTGCGGCGAGAAGATCCAAGAACCGGTCCGCAAGGTCGCCACCGCCGAGGGCGGCAACGGCCGAAAGAAGGCGAAACCGAAGGCCAGGCCGCAGCCGACGACACGGAAGATCTACGCGGGCGAAGACATCCCGGTCAACGAGATTGAGGGCATCGGGACGACGTACCTGGACCGCTTGGCGGACATCGGCATCGAATCCACCAACGACCTGCTCGCCTCGGACATCGACACCGTCGCCGACGTGGCGCAGGCGCCGAAGGCCACGGTGCAGAAATGGTACGGCATGGCCGAGCTGATGCGCGTCAAGGGGATCGGAAAACAATTCGCCGAACTCCTGGTCCGTTCCGGCGTCACCTCGATCGACGACCTGCGCGAACAGAAGCCGAAACAGTTGTCGGAACTCGTCAACGCGAAGATGGAGAGCCTCGACACGACGATCCAAGGCGCCGGCGTCAGCCAGAAGCGGGCCGGCAACTGGATTCAGGCGGCGCGGAAGATGAAGAAGACCGAGGTCGAGACGCCGGGAATCCCGGCGTAACCCGGCCTACGCCCTCTCTTCCTCCACCCGGCGGAGCTCCAGCTCCGCCTTCTCCTTTTCCAGTTCGTCACGCAGCCGGCGGAAGGACTCCTTGCTGATTTCGCCCATTCCGTACTGCACCTTGAGGCGACTCAGCTGGCGGGTCATCTCATCGATCTCGTCGTCGAGGCTGGAGGAGCCGGCGGACGCGCCCGTCGTGGGTTCGGGTCGGCCGACGTTCATCTCGGTCCGCTTGATCTCGACGGCCTGCCGCTGCGGCTGCGGGGGCGCGTCCGGCGTGACCCGCCGCTTCGGCTTGAGCAAGAGGAGGACGACGCCGATGGCGAGGAACGCCACGCCGGCCCCCGCGTAGACGAGGCCCGACTGCGTCCGGTCGCCGACGGCGGCCGGGACGAACGTCTCCTCGCTGCCGATCAACACGAGCGCGGCAAGCAGGATCAGGACGGCAAGGACAATCAGTACGACGCCCACTGCCTTGGTCGCGGCCGACATGGAACTCCCAGGACCGTGTATTGCGCGTCCCGTCTAAACCGATTTGCGGTTCGGCCAGAACGCCTCAAAGGACCGCCAGATGGGGGGCCAGGACGTCCC
>CAZXJU010000092.1:0-7545 GCA_964641035.1 uncultured Halobacteriales archaeon
CGATCGCGTTCGCGCCGGCCACGGCGCTCGAAGGGCCGTTGGTCGAGACGAGCGCGGAGGATTTCGCCAAATCGTTGGAGGTCTCCAGCTACTCTTTGATCCGCTTGACCAACCACGCGCTGCCGCATCTCAACGACGACGCGGCGGTCCTCACCCTCACGTACCTGGGCAGCACGCGGTTCGTGCCCGGCTACCGGGTCATGGGCACCGCGAAGGCGGCGCTGGAGCACATCGTCCGGGAGTTGGCGATGGACGTCGGGCCCGAGAAGGGCGTGCGCGTCAACGCGATTAGCGCCGGCCCGATCCGGACGCTGGCGGCAAGCGGCATCCCCGGCTTCGACAACATCCTCAACTGGATGGCGTCGAGCACGCCGCTGCGTCGAAACGTGACGCAGGACGACGTGGCGAACGCTGCGACGTTCCTCCTAAGCGGCCTGGCCGCCGGCGTGACGGGACACATCCTGTACGTGGACGCCGGGTTCAACACGGTGGCCGTGCCGCCCGAGTTGGAGAAGTTCAACGTGCCCAAGCCGACGACGTAGCCGGCGCAACGCCGTTATAACGTGGCCGTCCGTACCCGGCGTCAGGAAGGGATCCAGTGGTCGATGCGACGCTCGTCCTGGCAGCCTTCGCGGCGACCATCGTCCTCGGCTTTCTCGGACAGGTGTTCTTCCGGCTGACGAAGATCAGCGACATCCTGATCCTGATGGCGTTCGGGCTGGCGATGGCGTGGTTCCTGGACGCCCTCGACCCGGAACCGTTCCGCATCCTGGCGCCGGTAGTCGGCACGTTCGCCCTGCTCATCATCCTGTTCGAGGGCGGCCTCGACCTTCGCCTGCGGGAGTTGTTCAGCGGGCTGGGCCGGGCGACCGTCCTCGCCGTCGTAGGGTTCGCGCTGAGCGTCCTGGCCGTCGCCGGCGTGGCGTACTGGTGGTTCCAGCTGCCGCTGCTCACGTCGCTGCTCTTGGGATCGATCCTCGGCGGCGCCTCCAGCATCGCCGTGATGCCGATCGTCCGTGGACTGGCCGTGCATCCGAAGACCCGTGTCGTACTCAGCGTCGAGAGCGCGCTGACGGATGTGTTGTGCGTCGTCGGCGCGTTGACGCTGATCGACATCCTCGTGCTCGGCACCCGGCCCGAGGTGGAGAACGTCGGGCGGGAGATCGGCAGCAGCTTCGCCATCGCGTTGGGCGTCGGCCTGGTCATCGGGCCGCTCTGGCTGAAGGCGTTGGACCTGTTGCGCAACTTCGGCAACATCTACATGCTCACCGTGGCGGCCATCTTCGTCCTGTTCCTCGGCACGGAGACGCTGGGCGGCACCGGGGCGATCGCCGTGCTCGTGTTCGGTGTGATTTTGGGCAACGCCGGCGCGATGCGCCGCGTGCTCGGCCTTCACGGTCACGGCTTCGGCCGCGACCTGCGTCAGTTCCAGTCCGAGGTCGCGTTCGTCGTCCGTGCCTTCTTCTTCGTCTACCTGGGCCTCATCTTCGACGTGTCGCTGGTCACGATGGACCTCTTGGTGGGGTCGCTGGTCCTCGTGGCCGTGCTGATGGTCGCCCGGGGCGTGACCGTCCTCGTGTCGTCGGTCGGCTCCGAAGCGATGCGGCCGGACCGCGGCGTCTGGTGGGCGCTGATGCCGCGCGGACTGGCCGCGGCGGTCCTTGCAGGGATTCCCGCGGCCGAGGGGATCGCAGGCACGGGGTCGTTCGTGGCATACGCGACGCTCGTCATCATTTGGACCAATCTTCTGGGCAGTCTGGCCGGACTGTTCGTGCGCAAGAGGAAACCAGCCGAGGCACCCGAAGAACCCACGCTCGACGATGCGTCGGAGGTCTACCGCGCATTCGACGAGCGGGTGAACCGGCCGCCGGCGCCGTTCCGGACGCCTCGGCCGGCCGACGAGGACGACACGCCGTCCGGGTCCGGCTAGATCATCTGCAGGGGTCCTTGGGCCGGCACGGGGAACGCGTTCTCCATCCGCTCCAGCTCCTCCTGGGTCAGGGCGAAGTCGAGCGCCGCTGCGTTCGCTCGGACGTGGTCCTGGGTCTCGGCCTTCGGGATTAGGAAGACGTTTTCCTCACGAGCCAAGAAGTTGAGTGCGACCTGGTGCGGGGTCGCGTCGTGCGCGTCGGCGATCTTGGCCAGCGTGCGCCCGCCGGGTGAGTCGTCTTTGGGGAAGCTGCCGCTTCCGAACGGCGAGTAGCCGATGAGCGCCATCTCCTGCTCCTGGCAGTACGGCAGCACGTCGTTTTCGATGCCGCGGGCCGTCAGGTGGTACAGGACCTGGTTGCACACGAGCGGGTGGCTGTCGCCGAGCGCCCCCTTGGCGGCCTCCATCTGCGCCACGGAGAAGTTGCTGACGCCGATGTGCCGGATCTTGCCGTCATCGGCCAGGTCGCCCATGGCGCGCATAGTGTCCTCGACCGGGTTGGAGCCGCTCCACCAGTGCAACAGGTAGACGTCGATCTGGTCGGTGTCGAGCCGGTCGAGGCTCTTGTCGCACGCCGCGATGGTCCCGTCGTAGCTGGCGTGGCTGGGCAGGACCTTGCTCACGAGGAACAGGTCGTCGCGACGGTCTCCGACGGCGCCGGCGATGATCTCTTCGGAGCCGCGGTAGAGTTCGGCGGTGTCGATGTGCGTCAGGCCCAGCTCCACGCCGAGCCGCAACGCCTGGGTCGCGTCCTCAGCATCGCGCAGTTGCCACGTGCCCTGTCCGATGATCGCGACGTCCTCGCCTGTGGGTCCGAAGGAACGGGTGTGCATGCCCCAAAGAAATGGGGGAGGCGCCTCCTTTAGCCTTTGGGTGGCGGCGGGTCGCAGCTCACGGAGGCATTTTCGCCATCGCCTTCACGATAACGTGGTCCTCGTTGGGCCGGATGATCGACTCGTTGCCCCGTTTCTCCTTGGTCAGAATGTCGCGCTTGAGGAGGCCTTTGAGGACCGTCAGCGTGTAGAAGTAACTGTTCCGGGTGCCTTTGCTCAATTCTTGGATGTTGACGCCCTGGCCGCGGTGGTGCCACACGTAGTCCATGACCTTCGTCTGGGCGCTCCGCCCGAAGGTATGCTGGTAGATTCGCGTGGTCTTCATCCCAGAATCGAAACCAAGGCGGCAATACAGGAGTGTTTCGGCCGTAGACCCAGCACTTGTCCCCGGGCCGGGTCAGGATGCTTCCGCCAGCTCGAACATCCGGTCTAGGCTCCGCCGGGCCGCCTCAAGCGTCGCGGTGGGGATGTGGATTTCCTGTTCGGGCCGTGGCGAACGCAGCACCTGGAGGATCTTCGCAAGGTCCGTCTGTTTCATGTACGGGCATTCGGAGCAGGTGCCCTGCACCCGCACGTTCGGCAGTTCGGCCCGCATCCGGTCGGCGGTGCCGCACTCGGTGATGGGCATCACGTCAACACGCGTCCCGTTGGCCTTGAGCGAACGAGCATAATCCATCATGGCCTCCGTCGAACCGACGAAGTCGGCTTCCGCCAACACGTTCGGTGCGCACTCTGGGTGCGCAAGGATCTGGAGTTTCCGGCCTTCGGCGGCCACCTGCTGGCGCCAATGCCGTGCGGTCTCCGGGCGGAACTCCTCGTGCACCACGCACGCCGCGTCGTGCATGATGATGCGTTTGGTCCCGGTTAACTCGCGTTTGAGGTGGTCGCCCATGAACCGGTCGGGCAGGAAGACGATGTCGTCCTGGGGCAGCGACCGGCAGATCTTCAGGTAGTTGCTCGACGTGACGCACACGTCGCTCAGCGCCTTGACCTCGGCCGTCGTGTTCACGTAGCAGACGACGGCGGCGTCCGGGTAGCGGTCGCGATACGCGTGGACCTGTTGGGGGGTGATGCCGTCGGCGAGGCTGCACCCGGCGGTCGGGTCTGGGATGAGCACACGCTTGGACGGGTTGACGATCTTCGCGGTCTCGGCCATGAACCGGACGCTGGAGAAGACGATGGCGTCCGCGTCGGATTCGGCCGCCTTCTTGCTCAGGCCGTACGAGTCCCCGACGTGGTCGGCGGCGCCGTACACGATGTCCGGCGTCTGGTAGCTGTGCGCTAGCACGACGGCGTTCTTCTCCCGTTTCAGCCGTTGGATCTCCAACGTCATCGGCGCGATGAGGCGGCATTCCTGCAGGCTCCAGCGTTCCGGCTGGTTGATCTGGTCGGTCAGTCGGTGCGCCTCGTCGTCAATCGCTTGCCGCGAAAACTGGGTCATGAGCGTCATGTCGTCTCCTCGTGGGCAGGGTTGCGGTACAGGTGGGCGGGCCGGCCGCCGTTCTCGTTGGCGACGGTCTGCCGGGTGCGGAACGCGCGCAGGCCGTTGCGGAGCACTCGCTTCGTGAAGACGTCCGGCTTCATCGTGTCGCCGCGGACCAGCTCGTGCACGTGCTGGAGTTGGGGGATCGTGAACCGGTTCGGAAGGAGGTGGTACGCGTCGTGGGTCCAGTCGAGGCGACCCTGCAGCCGGTCGAGGGCCGTGTGGAGGATGCGTCCGTGGTCGAACGCGAGGTCCTCGTCGGCGGCCTGACGCAACGGGAGCCAGGCGTCGGCCAGCGGCCGGCGGTTGGGTCGTTGTCCGGCCGTGGGGAACAAGGCGTAGTACGCGACGGCGACCGTGTGGCCGCGCGGGTCGCGGTCCGGGTCGCTGAAGGTGTAGAGCTGGTTGAGCTGGACGTCGTGGACGCCGAGGGCCGATTCGAGCACCCGTTGGGCGGCCTCTTCCGTGGATTCGCCGGCCCGCAAGAGGGTCCCTGGCAGGCCGAGGACGTCCTGGAACGGTTCGCCGGTCCGCTTCTGTAGGTAGACCATCAGGTCGTCCTCGCCCGGGGTGAGCAGGACGACGTCGACGGCGACGAGCGGGCGCCCTTCTGCACCCCCGGTTTTTGCCATTCGGCCAAAATGTAGCCGTCACCCCTTTTAGGTTTTTGCCCCGCTGACAAAAACCTGCGGCGGGGGGCCCGAACGAAACACAGATGACCGCGTGGCGCCAATGGACGGCGCAGATGGCGGCCCGACCACCTGTTCAGGGGGCGAAGAACGTGCGGGTCAGCACCAGCGGCGTGCACGGCCGCGGCCTTTTCGCCGCCCGCCAAATCACCAAGGGCCAGCGCGTGGTCGAGTACGTGGGGCACAAGGTCACCAAGGCCGAGAGCGAGCGGCGCACCCAGCGGCAATGGACGCGCGGGCGGGTCTACACGTTCGAACTCAACGCCCGCTACGACATCGACGGGTCGCCGTTGTGGAACAAGGCGCGGTGGGCCAACCACAGTTGCGACCCGAACACGGAGACGGAGATCATCCGCGGACGCATCTGGCTGGTCGCACTGCGCGACATCGCCGTCGGCGAGGAGGTCACGTACGATTACAACTTCCCGGTCGACGACGAACCCGCGCCGTGCCGGTGCGGGTCACGGCGGTGTCGTGGTTTCATCGTCGGCAGCCAGCATGCGCGGAAACTGCGGCGTTGGCTTGATACCAACGGGACGCGTCCGGCTCGCGTGGAAGGATGAAGGGCCCGGGGCGGGATTTGAACCCGCCACAGAGGATCCACAGTCCCATATGTTAACCAAGCTACACTACCCGGGCCATAGGGGATACGTTTTGGACGAATGGGGTGCCGGACGCCCATATGGGACAGCGCCCGGCTAGCTATGCGCGCGATGGGCGGCGCCCCGCGTCGGAGGAATCGCGATGCGCGAGCAGTGGCAGGAGAACGAGTTACGCGACGCCATGGGCAAGGTCTCTCGTAGGAACCGGGTTACCTTGTCCCGGTATATAAAACTGAAACGCGCCAACGGGTGGAAGGTCGGCACGCTCGTCAACTACGTCGACTGGTTGCGGAAGCTCGAGGGGCATGCGGAGGGCGAGGCGTTCAATGCGTTGACGGCGGGAGGTACCGACGGTACTACGCGAACGGGTGGTAGGACCGCCACGCTCGGCGCACGGACGCCATGGCAAGGAACGTACCGACGGCGCGTGTGGTTCGAGATGTCCACCGGAAGCCCGCTTTAGCTGCTTCCCAAGTCGCCCAGTGTATCGGAGTGTCCCGGCAACCGTCGAATATCATTTGCGCCGATGGGACGACCAAGGGCGACGTCAAACTAACCCAAGAGGCTGAGGCTAATCGCTGTCAAGGGGCTCTTCGGGCCGAGTCGAGGATGCCGCGGGCCCGCGATAGGGTCGAACCACGGCGAGTCCTTCCTGCTCAAGGTGCTGGAAATCTGTGTCCATTGCCGCCAGCGCCAAGTTACGCTCGATGGCCGTGTGTCCGATTAACAGATCCGGGATGGAGACCTGATGCGCGGGGTACAGCCGCCGCATCGTCCGCAACGCCTTGGCTCCAGCGGCTTCACTAGGCCAGTAGGCGGGCCACGACTCGAATACGTTCATGATTCTGCGAACGCCCTCCTGAGACTGTGGAATACCCGATTCAGACCGGCGCGTCCCGCCGCCTTGGCCGCGGGATCCGCCGCCGTATTTCATCTCGCCCCGCACCAACTCCATAAGGGCGATACCTGACATGGCCATCGGAAAGTCCTCTGGCAGGTCTTCCAGCCAATCGATGGCCGGCTCATGTCCCCGGAGGAGGTCGACAAGTACGCTCGTGTCCAACAACATTGGCCATTAGTCTCCCCAACCAAGCTGGCGTAGCTCTTTGACGACACGCGCTGTCGACTTCGATTTTGGGACCGCCCATGATCCGGCCAAGGAAAGAAGAGACTTTTTCGGCGTATCTTCCGGAATACGCACTCCGGGAGTCATGGCTGACTTGGTGAGTCGAATGCTGTCAGCAACCAATTCGTCGATTTTCCCCGTTTTCGGATTAAAAACGGCGGCCCCCCTCGCCTTGACTGGTTTCTTATTTTCGAAGGCCTCCGACAGGACATGACGAAAACGCTCGTCCCACATCAGCCGAACATGCAGATCGTCAGCCGTATGGATAGACGCGCGAGGTTTCGGTGAATCCTGGACCATGTGAATGAAACCAGTGATCTCTCGGTAACCCCGGTAAGGCTCCTCCCTGGCCTCCTGGATCCTTTGCCGGAACGTCGCATTGACCGGGAATGCTTTCGGGGAGCGACCTCCGTACAATGTCCATTGGGCCGTTTTGACTTCCCCCACGGATTCGGCGACTTCATCCATGGCGTCAAGCACACCACGGTCCAACGCTTGCGGCGCGCCGGATGACGATCTGCCCAATTCGTCCACGCCTTCGGCCAGCCGCGCAATCGCCCGCTGGGCCAGCGTCTCGTCGTCGTCAATTTTTCGCTGTTTGGCCGGAACCTCGACGACTTCAACCACTGAACTGCCGGGAAGGAAACCGGTCATCAGGTTGATGTCCTCCTGAATCTCCTTCGGATAGTTTGGCTTCCAACTGCTTCGGCCGAGCTCCGTCGACGCGGCACGCTTCACGAGCTTCTCAAGCGCGGGGATAAGGGCCTTCGCAACTTTGGTAGGCAGGAACCCCTGAGGCCAATGTCGGTCCTCCAAGGCCAACGACATCAGCCGATGGCTACCCTCTGGAAGCTGCAATTCGAATTTCCGTTTCATCCGATC
>CAZXJU010000093.1:0-7525 GCA_964641035.1 uncultured Halobacteriales archaeon
GCGCGGTACCCGGCGCGCGTCTCCCAGCTGCCGGCCATCACGTGCGGGGCGCCCCGTTCCCGAAGGGTCTCCCAGGCGGCGTAATCGTCCTCGTCGTAGAGTCTGTACCATCCTTCCATGGTCAGCGGTTGGGGGATCATGAGGAGCGCCACGAGGCCAAGGGCGCCGAGGGCGACGCCGCGTCGGACGTTCCAGGGGCGGTCCGCGGCGAACCGGAGGAATTCCGCGACGGCCAACGCGCCGAGCATGGCGACGCCGGTGATCATGTAGGCGACGGTCCGGTGCGGCAGGTACCAGAGTCCGAACCAGTTGACGAGGACCAGGGGAAGCAGGAGGAACGTCCAGAGGAGGGCCAGCAGGGCGAACGGCGTGTGGCGGCGTACGACGGCGACGACGGCGCCGCCGAGGCCCAGGAGGAGGCCGGCCCAGGTGAGCATCCAGGGCAGGTCGACGAACGCGGGCAGGGAGGTGAGCGCCGACGGGTCGGCCACGAGCGCGGTGACGCGGGGCCAGGCACGCTGGGTGATCATGGTCCACGGGTTCCATACGGGGTTGAACAGGAGGATGCCGCCGAGGACGGCGAACGTGGCGACGCCGGCGGTTATGTGTTCACGGCTGGGGCGCGGATGCTTTCGGACGTATTCGATCAGGAGGAAGAGGCCGACGGGCGGCAATAGCAGGAGGACGAACCACGGGTGGATGGCGAGGAAGACGAAGGCGACGGAGGCCAGCGAGACCATCGCCCAGCGTGCGCCTTCGGCGGCGCGCAAGGTGAACAGGAGGAGGAACGGGAGGACGGCCAGGTCGAGCGCGGTGGGGAACAGCAGGTTGGTCCGCGTGATGTGTTCCGGCATCAGCGCGACCAAGGTGGCCGCCGCCAGGCCGGGCCACGGGCCGAGGCCGTGGCGTGCGAGGAGGAAGGTGCCGAGGACGGCGACGACGCCGAACAGTGACGGTAAGAGGCGCGCCGTCCAGTAGAACGCCTCCGGGCCGAGCATGGCGAACGGGGCCATCAGGTACATGAAGCCGGGCACAGGGTAGTCCCAGATCTCCCAACCCTGCAGCAGGTTCCAGGTCCGCTCCATGAAGAGGTAGGGGTCCTCGGCGCCGAGGATGGGCGTGCTGAACGGGTCTTTGAGTCGGAGCGCGAGCGCGGCGACGGCAATCGCGGCCAAGACCGCCCAGTGGACGGGTTCGACCGGGACGACGCGCGACCGGGACGTTCTGCTCCCCTCGTCGATGTGCAGCGGGGGTGGAGCCGGCGGCCGCCGGCCCGGGGTGACGGGGACGTCGCGCTTCACAAGGGGCCACAGGGCCGGTTCCACGTATATGTTGCTTATAGGACACCCGCCGCGATATGCAGGCGAATGGTTCATGGGGGAGAAGTGCTTCTACATGGCATGGTGTTAGCCATGCGAGCGGTAATCGTCGGTGGGCTTTTCGTACTGATGGCGTTGGCAGGATGTATCGAAGGCGAAGACGTCGACCCGGCGTCCTCGGACGAGAACGTCGAAGCGGACGCCGCGACCGTCGACCCGAAATTGCGCATCGAAGCCAAGAACTGCCATCAGGGCGGCGGGAACAGCGTCTACTCCATGGAACCCGGCCAGACGAAGATCGGTCCGTGGTACGCCCAGGACCAGAACCCCGAGGTCGGCGACCCCGTGATCGGGGCGTACGGCATGCCGGTCACCGGCCCGTCCAACGGCATCTGGCACGTGGCGACGATCTGCGAGTCCTACACGTACATGGGTGAGGAATACCAGGACTTCGGCATGGGATGGATCGCCCAGATGATCGAACGGCCCGACTACGACGAATGGGGCGAACCCCGCATCCAGTTCTTCGTGGCGGACCTCAGCTTCAACAACCAGGACTTCGTCGACGCGATGTACGACGCGACCGGCGGCGCCGAGATCAGCAAGGCGCTCGAGACGACCATCGAGATGTATCCGGCCGAGAAGTACATGCACGTCGTCATCAGCGAGGCGCGCCACGGCACGTTCGACTTCACGGCGGAGCTCCACAAGGAGTTCGCGCAGAAACAGACGGAGCACATCCGCTTCTGGATGCTCGTGTCCAGCGAAGGCGCGCACGACCACGACGAGGCGTCCGACGACCCGGTCTACACGCCGATCAGCGTCGACATCTACGACACCGTCGAAGGCGACGGCACGTGGAAACTGGCCGGCGAAAGCGTCGGCACGTTCACGCACTTCCCGGACGGCCACGTCGGCAACCCGTTGGGCCACTACTGGGACGGCTTCGACCGCGTCATCGAGATCGGGCCGGCACCCGAAGGCATCACGCACGACGTGACCTGGCTCCACTGAAGGTCGAGGCGGCCGCCGAGAGGAACGCTGAAACGGCCGCGCCGCATCCCACGACCGTATGGCCGGCCTCATCGGGATCAGCGCGGAGGACATGGAGCAGGTCGACGCGCTGCGGAAGCTTCGCGCCGACTACCCCGACGGCTTCCCGTTGATCCGGCCGCACGTCCTGGCACCGGTCCTGGTCGCCCGCGACGAGGGGGTGGAAGCGGTGACCGCCCGGTTCGGCTTCTCCCGTCGCTTCTCCAGCTTCAACGCGCGCGACGACAAATTGACCACCGGCAAGATGTGGTCCCGCATGTTCGGAAGCAGCCACGGCCTCGTCCCCCTCTCCTACGTCGTCGAATGGGTCGAAGACCCGGACGGCAAACGCCCGTTCCTCATCCGACGCGCCGACGGACGGCCGATGATGGCGCCGGCGCTCGTCGGAACCTACTTCGAGGACCGGGACCAGCAGGCGTTCGCGATCTGCACGCGCAGACCCAACCGGTTCGTCGCGACGTTCCACGACCGCATGGTCGGCCAATGCCCGGACGACCAGGCCGATACGTGGCTCCACCCGGACGGCGTGGACCACGAGACGCTCTTGGCCTGCGTGGCGGCGCCCGATGACGACGAACTGGTCGCCGTGCCCGCCGACCCGAAGGTCGCGAAACGGAAGGCCGGCGACTGGTCCGCAATCCAGACGGTGGGCGACCCTGTCGGCTGGGACGACCTGCGCGACCGTTGACGCCGAAACCACCGAAACCGTCATATGGCCGTGACCCGCCCTTCGCCGCATGCATCGGGTCACCACCGTCCTCGTAGCCGTCGCCCTGACAGGTTGTTTTGGGGCGGGACCCCCCTTCTCCGACGACACGGCCCCGGCAACCCCGAGCGTCCACCACCTGAACGCCCCAGGGGCCGAAGCCCTGGACGAGGGCGTCAACCGGACGTTCGTCTGGACCGGAGACCTGGGTCGCGGCGCCTCGATGCCGCTCGGAGGCCCGGCAGCCCAATCCGATTCGACCGTCCAGGAGATCCCCGTCGACGGCTCCGTCGGCGTGTTGCGCGTGGCGCTCGACGCGCCGGGTGGCGCCGTCGCCGTGGTCCGTGACGCCGAAGGCCACGTGCTGTGTGCGCCGCGCGACGGCCGCGTCTGCGCCATCGACGTCCACGCCAACCAGACCGAGGCGTGGCCCGTCACGATCACCTCGGTCGCGCTCGACGGCACGGCGTACGAACTGCGGGCGACCGTCTCCCCGATGGCGCCCGTCTTCGGCGACGACCCGACGGCGGCGGCCTCCTACCTGGTCGACGCGGCCGGCGTCCGGGGAGGCGAACCAACGTTGGCGGTCGTCGACGACGGCCGGGTCCTGGTGGTCGCCGGCAACTCGGTGCTGCGATGGGACGGGCCCGGCGCCTGGACGGACGTCACGCCGCCGGCCGACGAGGCAGGCAGCATCACCCTCGACCCGTTCTTGGTCGGGGACGCCGTCTCCGGACGCGTCTACGTCTCCCAGTTGGCCGCCTGCCAACGCGTGTCGTGGACCGACGACGCCGGCGGCTCGTGGACGTCGAACCCGCTGGCGTGCGGCGGGCCGGACCAACACCATCAGAAACTCGCCGTCGGCCCCGGACCGGCGGGGCGGGCCGTCCACATGATGACGATGAACCTGGCGACGTGGCTCGCCACCGACGACACTCTGATCACACACGCCGTGTCGCACGACGGCGGGTTCTCGTGGGCGCAGACGGCGGCGTTGTCGGAACCGGTGCACGGGTACGAGGCGCGCGCGATCGGGAACGTCGCGACCAGCGAGGAGGGCACCGTGCACGCCATCGCGTACCTTTGCGACGGGTTCGTGGACGCCGCCTACCACGGCTTGGGTGTCGGGCGTTCCACCGACGGCGGCGCCACGTGGACCTGGCAGCGGATCGGGCCGGGCGGGGGGCCGTGCGAAGGCATCGACCCCGCGATCGCAGCATCGGGCGAACGCGTCCATGCCGCCTGGTGGGACGCGTCGGACGGCGCGTTCCGCCTCTGGAATGCCCAAAGCGACGACGCGGGCGCCACGTGGACGGAGCCGACACCGATCCCGACGCCGGGTCTCACCTCGTTCATCTTCGCGGACGCCGCCGCCACGGATGACCGCGTGGCGGTCGCGTTCTTCGCGACGCCGGATTCAACGGTGGGGGCCAACCAGGCGCCGTCGTGGAGCCGATGGTTCCCCTACGTCGCCACCCAGGACGTCGGCGAGGCGAACTGGACGGTCAAACGCTTGGAGGATCACCCGGTGCAGCTCGGCCAGGTGTGCATGGACGGGCCGCAATGCGTCGACGGGGCGCGCAACCTGCTGGACTTCATCGATGTGCAGTTCGGTCCCGAGGGACGCGTGCACGTGGCGTATCCGGACGGGTGCGACGCGGACTGTGTGACGAACTGGCAGTCGCGCGGTGCGGAACTTCGGGTCGCGGTGGAACCCGCGTCGTGAGCCGTCTCACTGGGTCGGGAACCAAAGCATCAGGCTGATGACGAACGCCACCGCCATGACCAGCGTGTAGTGCGCCACCGGGTGCTCCTCGCTCCAATCCGCTAGCCGCTTTGCGTAGTCCATAGTCGCCTGTTGGCCTCGGAACGACATAAGGGGCACCCGAAACGTCAAAAGGGTGACCGCGGCGTCCGCGTTACCTATTTGAGGTTAGTGGCCCAGGAGGCCGGCGACGTTGTCGGTGATCACGCCTGCGACGCCCCACCGGGCCAGCTCCTGCAGCCGGTCGGGGTCGTCGACCTCCCAGATGAAGGATTCAAGCCCCGCGTCGTGGGTTGCCTCCACGAGCGCCTTCTCGACGTATCGGTCGCGCCAGACGACCCAGCGGGCCTCAAGCAGGCGGGCCACGCGGACGTTGATGTCGCTGCCGTAGTGGGCAATCAGCCCGGTAGGCACGTCGGGGGCCACCTCGTGCAGCGCCCACAAGGCGTCCGCTGTGTAGCTTGTGACGAACAATTGGTGGAGGAACCGTTCGCAGTGGGCCAAGAGCTCGTCCTCACCACCCGGCTCCTTGAGTTCGATGTTCAGGATCGCTTCCGGATGCGAGGCGACCCAGTCGAACAGGGACCGCAAGGACCGGTCGACGCCGGTCGGTTCGCGGTCTCGATTCTCATTCTGGTCCAAGCGGGAACGCGCGACGTGGCCCGAATGCGCGGTCACCCAACGTCCGTCCTCGTCCTGCGAGAGGTCCAGTTCGACCCCGTCGGCCCCGTGGTGGATCGCCGCGTCGAACGCCTCGACCGTGTTCGCGTCGGCGCGCGTCGTGTCGCCGCGATGGCTGAGGATCCAGACGTCATGCTCCGGCTGGCCGGTCAGAAGATGCTCCGGTTCCACGGCGCCGTATCGGGCCGCGTGCTTACGGCCTTTGTGCCTGGGCCGGTCGCCGTGACGCGGTTACGAGGTGGGGATCCACAGCAGGAGCGTGATCGCCATGGCGACGCTCATCACGACGACGTAGCTTCCCAACGGGTGCTCCTCGCTCCACGCGTTCCACCGGTGCATGTAGGACATGAGGCCGGAACGGCCGTCCTCACCATATAAGGACCCAGCCACGGGCGGAGGGGAACAACGCCCCGGCTACTCGGCCGCGGCCGCCTCTTCCTCCTCGTACCATTCCGGTGGCGAGAAGAAGACGTCGTCGGCGCGTTCGACCGTCGGGAGCCGCAGGGCGCTGGCGTCGGCGTCGATCATGACCGGATCGCTGACCGTCGACGGAAGGTAGTCCTCGCCGGTGGCCGCCACGGTGAGAAGGAGGCCGTGGCCGGCGGGAAGCCGGATGTCCATCGCCTCGAACTCCATCATGGCCACGATCGACTCGCCCGGCTGGACGGTCTGCGGGTCCTTGCCGCCCGGATGGTACCGGAGGTCCATGATCGCGTGGCCGAGCCGGAGGCCGGTCTCCGCGTCGCTCAGGTACGCGAAGAGCTGGCCGCCGGGGCCGGTCGGCGTGACGGTCGCGTGGAACAGGACGTTGCCGGCGATCCGCGTGTCGTTGGTCTCCGACAGCGGCGCGACCTCGAAGGCGAGCCGGTCGTCGTTGTTGATGCGGGCGCTCGGAAGCACGACCATGTCCTCGCCGTAGACCTGCGTCATCTCGGACATCGACACATCGACGAGCGTCGCGTCGCGCGGCGGGTACGACTCCTCCAGCCGCCATTGGCCGAGGTTGTCCTGCACCTCGGTGCGCAGGTCCGGCTTCGGGCCCACGTCCTTGAGGTAGTAGTCGAACCACTCCAAGAGGGCCTGCTGGAAGTCGTACCGCATGTTGTACGGGAACGCCTCTTGGCCCCGGCCGCTGTTCAGGTTCTCGTGGTGGGACTTCTGGTCGGGCCAACTGTGCGCCCACTGGCCATAGATCCCCTTGATCTCGACGCCCTTGTCCTCCAACAGGTGGTGCGTCGGGAACGCCATGTGCGGGTCGACGTTCCAGTCCTGCAGACCCTGCACCAGCAAGACGCTGCCGTCGTAATTCTCGACGACCCGCGCGAGGAAGTGCCGTTCGGCCCAGTATTCGTGCACGGCCTCGTTCTCGCCGCCGGTGACGTAAGCGCCGCCGCCGTGACCGGGACCCAGAACGTAGTCGGGGCACAGGTTCTGCCAGTCCTCCGCGTCCTGATCGACGGCGTACGTCCCGTAGACGCCGTTGTGCATGATGGGGCCGCGCGTCTCGGCGGACCCGTTTCGCCACATGAGGTCGTGCATGCCGATGAGGCCGGAAGCCGGCACGATCGTCTTCAGGTGCGGGTTGCCGAACATCGCCGCCTGCCACGGGGTCGACCCGTCGTACGACTTGCCGGCCATGCCGACGTTGCCGTTCGACCATTCCTGGGTGCCAAGCCACGTGACGGCCGCGTCGACGCCCAGCTGCTCCGCGGTGCCCATCAGGTCCATGCAGTGGTTGCTCCACCCGGTGCCCATGACGCTGACCTGGGCGATGGCGTAGCCGTGCGGACCGATGTTGTCGATGAGGTTCTGCGTGAAATAATAGGATTCGAGCGCTGCGTTAGCGGATTGGTAGTACGGTCCGGCGTCGGCGATGACGGGGACCTTTACGCCTTCCGGCACGTCGGGCATCCAGACGCCGATATGGACGCGGGGCCCGTCGGGCGCGAGCGCCGCGCCGCCTTCCTCCAATGGGAGGTCGAGGCTCACGTTGAAGCTCTG
>CAZXJU010000094.1:0-7523 GCA_964641035.1 uncultured Halobacteriales archaeon
CGGGAGCTCGCCTTCGAAGTCGATTCCGCCGGCACGGAATTCGAGGCCGGCGACGCCCTGAACGTCCAGTTCCTCCTGTGGGTCTCCAGCGCGCCGGAGAGCGTGATGCCCCACGTCTACGTCCTGACCGGCAGCACAGCCTACCCCAGCGGCATCACCGGCGTCGGCCTGCCTGGCGGCGCAGACGACGCCCCGTCCGTCATCCAAGAGGCGTTAGTCGGCGAGACGGCGGATGTCTCCCACGCGTTCGACGACGCGACCACGGCGACCTACCAATACAACTGGACGACCGACCGGACCGACGCCCGGATCATCGCCAACGCGTCCGCGACAAACGGGACCGCCCAGGTCACCGTGCGCGACGGCGCCGGCGACGAACAGGTCAACGTGACGGTCACGGCCGACGGCTGGAACGAGACGCTCGACGTCGAAGCCGCCGCCGGAAACTGGACCATCGAGATCGCCTACGTGGAGTTCGCAGGAAGCCTCGACCTCTCCATCGGCGCGGTGCCTGAGGCGCCGCCGACGACCGGCAGCGACGGAAACGAGACCGCCCCCGCAGGCAACGAGACGGCGGACCCCGAATCGGTCGACGACGCCGCCCTGCCGGGACCTGGCCTCGTGGCCTTCTTGCTCGTGGCGCTCGGAGCGGCCGTCGTCCTCCGACGCCGCAAGTAAGCGCCCAAACCGTTAAACCGGCCTCGCGTTGGCCCCGAGCGTGCGCATTCCGAAGGCGGCCCTGGTGGCGCTGCTGGCGACCGAGTTCTCGTATGCCAGCCTGGCCGCCACATCGAAACTGGCGGTCCGGGACCTCGACCCGCTCTTCGTCGCGGGCGTCCGCGTCGTCCTCGGCGGCGCCGTCCTGGCCGCCATGGCGCTCAGCGTGGCCCGCGAATGGGTGGAACGGAAGGACCTGGCGAAACTGGCGGGCCTGGCGATGCTCGGCGTCGTCATCAACCAAGGACTGTTCCTCATGGGTGTGGCCCGCACGACGGCCACGAACGCCACGATCCTCATCACCACGATCCCCGTCTTCACCGTCCTCGTGGCGATCCTGCTGCGACGCGAGCACGCGGTGCCGGCACGCATCCTCGGCATCCTGGTCTCCTTCTCCGGCGTGGCGGTCCTCCTGGGCGCCGAGGATTTCAACCTCGACCCGACGACCGTCCTCGGGGACCTGTTGATCCTCACCAACAGCCTCAGTTTCAGCTTCTACCTTGTCCTGTCGCGGCCGCTCTTGGCGAAGTACCGCTCGTCCACCGTCGTGATGTGGACGTTCCTGTTCGCCGGGCTCGTGCTGGCGCCTGTCGGGACGTGGCAGGGGTCCGCGACGGACTACGCGGCCGTCCGCGGCACGTCGTGGGCCGCGCTGGCCTGGGTCGTCGTCATCGGCACGATCGTCGCGTACACCCTCAACAACTATGCGCTGAAACGGTTGGACGCGTCGACCGTGGCCTCGTTCATCTTCCTCCAACCGATCTTCGGCGTGGCGCTCGCCGTCTGGCTCGTCGGCGAGACCGTCGGCTGGCGGGCCGTCGTCGGCGGCCTCTTGATCCTGACGGGGCTGCTGGTGGTCACGCGTACGGAGGCCCGCCCCGTCGGCACGAGCGACGTCGCCGCACCACCCGAGCCGAAACCGACACGGGAGATCGAACCATGAGCCCGAGCCCGACCGGCGCGCCGGCCACCTGGTGGGGCGCCATGCTGCGGCACACCGCCGTGCGCGCCACCGTCATCGCCGTCGGCGCCGCCTTGGTGCTCTTAGCGGTCGCCGGGATCCTCGAGCGGCTGTCCATGGGCCCCACGCAGTACGGCAGCGGCGCGCTCCTCGTCCTCGCCGGCTTCATCCTCTACGGTCTGCTCTGGCGCGGCCCCGTGGCGACCGCCGGCCTCACGTGGATCGGCGTCGAAGCCGGCATCCTACTGGCCGCCGTCGTCACCGGACCCGGCGAAGCCGGGTGGGGCCCGCTCGTCATCTACGCGACCGAGGCCGGCTTCGTGGCCGCCTTCGCGGCGTTCGTAGGATCCTGGGTCCGCACGGCGTTGACACGTCCATGGGCGCAGCGAAGCGCTTAAGCGACGCGGAGAGTCGGCCCCCGCGCCTACGATGGACTGGACGACGCTGCCCGCGCGCCGCCCCGCCGCCACGCTGGGCCTCGCCGCGCTCATCAGCCTGGGGGCCTTGTATGGCGTGCTGCAACTCCAGCCGCAGGTGGACTTCGTCGACACCGTCCCGCCCGACGACGACGTGCAGGCGTACCGCACCATGCTCGCGCGCCTGGACGGCATCCGCTTCGTCGCCGTCTACATGCCCTACGACCCGCAAAGCGGCTACGGGGACCTGCGTACGGACCAAGGGTTCGACGCCCTCGTCTACGAGCAACGGAACCTCACCCGCCACCTGACCGACGCGTTCCCCTCGGACACGTTCAGCCACTCGCTGTCCGTGTACGAGGCGATGCGGGCGGGCAACTACATGTTCGCCAAGGTGGCCACCGGCGGCAACGCGCCGAGTTCCGAGTATTCGCTGCCGGACGACCCGGTCACCTGGGCGCAGGTGCGTGACCAGGTCCGCTCCGGGTCGGCCGACGATCTGCTGGCCGCCGACGGGTCCAGCGCGCTGGCGCTCGTCTTCTTCGAGACCAAGGACAACGATGCGGCACGCCAACTGGCCGGCGACGTCGCCGACGTCCTCGCCGGGTGGAGCCGGGACCGCCCCGCCGACCACCCGGCGACCGACGACCACCAACCCACCGGACTGCTGTACAGCAGCCACTACGTCGACGAACGCAACCTAAAGGAGGTCCGGACGTGGGGCATTGCGGCCGCCGCCGGCGTGCTCATCGTCCTCGTCGCGGCGCTCCGCCGGCCCGTCGACGCCGTTATCGCCGTCACGTCATTGTTGGTGGCGCTCCTCTGGACGTTCGGCGCGATGGGGTTGGCCGGTGTCCGGATCAGCTTCCTCACCGTGTTCTTGGCGCCCCTGGTCATCGGCGTGGGCATCGACTACGCCATCCACATCCTGCACCGGTACGGCGAAGCGCGCGACGCGGGCGCCCCACCCGACGTGGCCTTCCGTCGCGCGTTGGGACGCACCGGCGGGGCCGTGCGGCTGACCGCGCTGACCACCGCGGTCGGCCTGCTCGTGCTGTGGTTCGTCCCCGCCCCGTTGTTCGCCGAGGTCGGCGTCGTATCCGCGTTGGGCATCGCGATGGCCGTCGTCGCCAGCCTGAGCGTCGCGCCCGCGTTGCGCGCCCTGTGGCCCGACCGGGCCAACCGCCGGAGGGACCGGCCGGTCGGCCGGGCCGTGGCGTCGGCGGCGATGGCCGCCCGACGCCGCCCCCAGGTCACCGCCTTGGTCCTCGGCGCGCTGACCCTCGGTGCGGCGGTACTTGCCGTCACCGCCACGCACGTCGTGTCCGGATCGGCCGAAAACGAGTTCCCCGCCGACGACCCATTGCTCCGATTGCAACAGCGGGTCGAGGAGGAATACGGCTCGTTCCAGACGGCGTACCTCATCCTGCAAGGCGACATCGCGACACCCACCGCCGTGCAGGCGCTGTACCAGGCGACGCTCGACGCGCGAGGATTGCCGCTCTACCGGGATGCCGCAAGCGTCGCGGACCTCATCATCGCCGACGCGAAGACCGACGACGGAATCCTCGACATCGCCCGCGAGTCGGCCACGGATCCACGCGACGAGGAGTACCTTCCGACGACGCGGCAAGAGGCGCAAGAGGCGTTGGACCGGTTGTTCGCCGACCCGTTGTGGCGCACGTTGGCGCCGTTCTCGGTTACACGCGAGTACGACTTGGCCGTCGTCGCGATCGACCTGGAACCGACGGAGGACCAAGCCGAGCTGCTGGCGCTCCGGTCGGCGCTCGCCGACCTACGCCAATCCGTCCAGGCGGACGTCGGATCCGGCGTCGACGTGGCGGCCGCGGGAGCGCCGATCAACCGCGCCGCCGTCTTGGAACAGACGCCGCGCGACGTCGCCATCGCCGTGTTCGGCGTGGGCGCGGCCACGTGGGCGGTGCTAACGATCGCCTGGACGCACCGGCGGGGATGGGACGGTGCACGTGCCGCGGCGGCGACCACGCTCGTCGTCCTCGTTTCCGCGTTGTGGCTACTGGCATCCATCCCCATAGTGGATTGGGTGTACTCAGCGCTCCACGCCGCCGGGCTGGGCGCGGCGAACCAGGCGGTCCTCAACGACATGTTCCTGCTGGCGTTTGCCCTGACGGTGGCCATGGGCGTCGACGACTCGGTCCACGTGACGCATCGGTATTGGGAGGGGCGCGACGACGGCCACACGCCGGCCGCGGCGATGCGGGAGGCATTGACCCATGCCGGCCGGGCGATCACGGTGACCACGGCAACGACGATGGTCGCGTTCGGGCTCTTGGCCGGCGTCTATTTCCTCCAAAGCAAGAACCTGGCGGTGCTGACGGCGCTCGGTGCGCTGTACGCGTACACCCTGACGCTTTTGGTGATTCCGTACACCCTTGTCCGACAGGGGCGGCGGCCAGCGAAGCGCGACCGTTGAATCGCCGCGGGGGCCAAGGGCCATAGGGCCTTTGGAGGAAAACGGCCGAACCGGACCTGGCGGGCACTACTTATCCTGCGCACGCCAAGATAGGGTTGAACTGCGGGCCCGGATGCCCCCGGACGTCCCTCCGGGGTGCGCTCGACGGGCCCCCGTTCCTACTCGCCCTCAACCGCACCACCCACCACCACCACCGACGGCCGGGCCGCGGGTCCCTTCGGGGCCCGCGGACCGACCCGAGGTACCCGGCTTCTAAGGTTGCGGAAACGGCTCGAGCCATTCGACGTCGTCGAACACGCTCGGCCCGGAATCAAGTCGCGCCACCGAGGACGTGCGTCCGTCGCTCTCCGCCTGCGTCGTGCATTGCACGTCGCATCCGTCCGTATACACGATCCACAAGCGGCCCGTCTCCGCGTCGACGGCGCTGTCGATGAACTCCAAGAGGTTTCGCGTGTCCGACGCCTCGCCTCCTTCCACATTGCAGTTGACGCCTTCGGTGCAGATCCGGCCAATCTGCACGGGATGCGGGTCAAGGAGAAAATTGACGACGTTCGGCTGATCCGTATCCGCGTCCTCCACGAAAGCGGCGTACAGGTACCACTCCGTGTCCTCGGCCGCGTCGTTGGGATGCTTCGTCGTGTTCGCCGTGGCGTAGTACGCGACCCAAAGCTTGCCTTCGTCACCGGCGACGACCGTGGGGAAGAACGCCGTGCCTAGGTCGGCTTCCGGAATGCGCACCGGGTCGCCCCAGGAGACGCCGTCGTCGGTGGACGCGGCGAGGACGACGCTGTGGTTTCCGGCCGAGCCGGCCATCCAGGCCGCGTAGACGTTGCCGGCGCGGTCGCTGGCCATGTCCGGGTCGAAGATGCCGGCCCCGAGGCCGCCGTCGATCTCGGACGTCGACCAGGAGAGGCCGTTGTCCGTGCTGCGGGCCGTCCAGAGGCCGCCGCAATCGTAGTAGGGGACGAACGCCGTGCCCGAGGGCGCCCCGTGGGGTTGGCCGTTGATCCCGCCGGAGCCGCATGCGAACGGGACGCCGGCGGGTTGTTGGGGCCACGTGGCGCCGCCGTCGTAGCTGACGCTGATCTCGGTGTGCGACAGGAGGTTCACCGCGTAGTACACGACGTTGGGGTAGGCGACGCCGGCGGCCGGGTTCGACGGGGACGGCGGGCCCGTGGTCAGTTTCTGGTGGTCACCGGGGCCGCCGGCGGCGGGCAGGACGACCCACGAATCGCCGTAGTCGTCGCTGATCGCAAGGTAGGTGCTGGCGACGTACAGGTTGGCGTGGAAGACCCGGTCGGTGTCCTGGTCGACCCAGAGGTACGGGTCGAAGGACGTCGGCGCGGACACGGGCGTCGAAACGACGCTCCAGTTGCCGCCGTTGTCGGTGCTGCGCACGGCTTGGGTGCCGGCGGTGATGAAGACGTTGTGGTTCGTGGTGACGCCGAGCGTCGGTTCGGCACCCAGGAAGCCGGTGCGTAGGGCGCTGAACTGGATGTCGTGGAGGGTACCGTTGACCAGGAAGGGGCCTTGGTTGCCGACCGGTCTGTGCGGGCGGAACGGGTCTTCGGTCGGCGTGGGGTCCGACGGGGCGGGGCGGGTGGTCGGGCCGTCATCAGCGGAGTCGTCCCCGGTGGGACCGACGCAGCCGGCACCGATCATGGCCAGGGCGACGAGCACGGCAAGGATGGGCAGGGGGGATTGAATCACAGCGTCTCGAAGGTTCATTGCCGGCGTGTCACGTATTATCTTTGCCCGAGCGCCATATAAAGAAGCGTTGGGACAACCCTTGGAGAGGACGCCGGCTCGCGCCTACCCCTTGATTTCACATGGAACCGCACGGCGTTGTGTCCACTGGTGCAGCGTAGTGTCTGCCAATTCCCAGGAGAAGGCAGCGGCGAGGCCGGCGCCGCGATGCCCCCTCGCCCCTCCACCGCACCCGTCCACGGGAAGCGGAGGTGACGGACCCGGCACGGGCAGCCCCACTCAAGAAAGTATTTATACATTCAGAAATTCTGGTCAGATTCGTCGGCGAACATGTTCAGTTAAACTGAACGTAGGCCGATAACTGGGAGGCAAAGGAGCATGGGCAAGCAGTCTCTCGAGCCAGTCCAAGGTGCCGAGAGCAAGGCCGACGCCAACGGGAACCCGCCCGACCGCACCAAGCGGCTGCGCGAGATGCGTGAACAAGCGCTGCTCGGCGGCGGCAAGGACCGGATCGCGAAGCAGCACGAAGCAGGCAAACTCACCGCCCGCGAACGGATCGACCTGCTTCTCGACCCGGGCACGTTCACGGAGATCGACGCCTTCGTGACCCACCAGGCCAAGGACTTCAACATGGACAAGAAGAAGTTCCTCGGCGACGGCGTCGTCACCGGCTGGGGCCGCGTCCACGGCCGCCTCATCTACGTCTACGCCCAAGACTTCACCGTGCTCGGTGGGAGCCTCGGCGAACAACAGGCGAAGAAGATCTGCAAGGTCATGGACCTGGCCACGCAGAACGGCGCCCCGATGGTCGGCCTCAACGACTCCGGCGGCGCCCGCATCCAAGAGGGCGTCAACAGCCTGGCCGGCTACGGCGAGATCTTCTACCGCAACACGCTGGCCAGCGGCGTCATCCCCCAGATCACGGCGATCCTCGGCCCGTGCGCCGGCGGCGCCGTCTACTCCCCGGCGATCACCGACTTTGTCGTCATGGTACAAGACACGAGCCACATGTTCGTGACCGGACCCGAAGTCGTCAAATCCGTCACCGGCGAAGAGTCCACCTTCGAAGAGCTGGGCGGCGCCAGCGTCCACACGACCCGCTCGGGCGTCGCGAACCTGGACGCCGACGACGAATACGAAGCAATCCAGCACATCCAGAAGCTCCTGAGCTACCTCCCGTCGAACAACCTCGAGACGCCGCCGCGCGCCGTCCACCAGGACGACAAGTGGCGCCTGGACGACGAACTGGACGCACTGGTCCCCGACGACC
>CAZXJU010000095.1:0-7426 GCA_964641035.1 uncultured Halobacteriales archaeon
CCGACGGGGACGAGTACCCGCACTTCGACGCCACCGAACGCCTCGAGGTGACCCGCAGCGACGGCGTCGTCGTCCTCCGATGGACCCCCATCGACGAGGCCGACGGCTACCTCGTCTGGCGCAGCACCAGCCCGTGGGAGCTCATCGGCAACGTCTCCGCCAACCAGACCGCCCTCGTGGACCCCGAAGCGCCGGAGGGCGCGAAATACAAGCTCACGTTCTTCGTCGCACCGGCCGAAGGCGCCGGCTACGCCGACAACGCGACCCACGTCGCAGGATGGGACGAACAGGTGTGGCGCGCGGCCGAAGCCGCCGAGGCCGGCGGGGAGCCCGCCGGCGGCGCGCTCGATTTCACGGGACCGGGCCTCGAAGCCAGCGGGACCGTCGGCTTGCCGTCCTGGATTCACATGACGGCCGTCCTCTTCGTCGCAGGCCTCGTCGGCGCCGGCGTCGTCGTGCAGGCAAGACCCGAACTGCGCGTGCATGCGACGCGCGGTTGGGCCACGTTGACGACCAAGACGAAGGCCGCCGGACGCGCGACGGCCCGCGGCGCCCGCGTCGGCGCCCGGTGGACAAAACGGTCCGTGCGGCGGGCGGCGGCCGCCGCCCGCGAGAAGGCGGAGGCGGCACGCCGACGGCTTCGCCGGCGCTGACGCCTCGAAACCCTTTATAAAAAAGCGGGGTTCAGGACGCCCGTGAAGCTCCACCTGCCCCAGCTCACCGTCTCGTTCTTGGGCACGTCGGCTGCGTGGCCGTCGGCCAAGCGTAACGTCGCGTCGACCGCCCTGAAGTGGGGCAGCGAGGTGCTCCTTTTCGATTGTGGCGAGGGCACCCAGCGCCAGCTGCAGAAGAGCGACCTCTCCTACATGGCCGTGCGCACGATCTTCCTGACGCACCTTCACGGCGACCACCACTACGGGCTTCCCGGGCTCTTGAAGACGATGCAGCTCAACGAGCGCACGGAGCCGCTGGAGATCGTCGGTCCGCCTGGCCTTCGCGACCTGATGGCCGTCTACGACCGGATCGCGCGCGTCCACGACCAGTATCCCGTCAAGGTCACGGAACTGAAGGACGGCGACGTCTGGACGGGGCAAGTTTATAAGGTGGCGGCCCGGAAACTGAACCACGGGATCTACAATCTCGGGTACTCGTTCATGGAACCGGACCGGCCAGGACGCTTCGATAAACCGAAGGCGATCGAGCTGGGCGTTCCGGAGGGCCCGATGCTCGGAAAGCTCCAGCGTGGCGAGAGCATCGAGACGCCGGCGGGACGCACGGTGCGGCCCGATGAGGTGATGGGCACGCCACGGAAAGGCCGTACCATCGTCGTCACCGGCGACACCGCGCCCTGCGAAGCCCTTGTGGAGCTGGCGCAAGGTTCCGACCTGCTTATAGCCGAGGCGACCTATTGCCAGGACATGGTGGAGAAGGCGGCGGAGTACGGCCACATGACGGCCGCCCAAGCCGCCGAGATGGCCCGCCGGTCCGGCGTGCGCCGCCTCGTCCTCACCCACATCAGCCCGCGGTACACGGACGACGCGCAACACCGGGAGGAGGCGACCGCCGTCTTCCCCGAAACCGAGATCGCGCGCGACCTGATGTCCCTGGAGGTCCCCCTTGTCGACTGAGCGCAGCGACGCGGAAGCCGAAGAGGAGGCGGAGGAGCAGGAGCGCGAGGACGATCCGGAGCGCGACGGCGGCAAGGGCCTACCGTCGCCCGACGAGCTTCTCGAGAAGGCGAAGAAGCCGAAGGACCCGCCGCCGGTGCCGCCGCGCGAAGACATGCGGATCAAGGTCCCGGACTTCCCGCCCAGCGTCCCGAAGCCGCCGGCGGACCTGGACCCGTACAAGCCGAGCGTCGACAAGTATTTCGGCACGAAGATCCCGCCCGTCTGCCGCAAACTCGGCTGCTACGTGACGGACAACGGGAAGTTCTTCTACTGCGTCAACCCGAACTGCCACAAGGACCGCAAACGCGAGACGAAGTACAACCGGCGTAAGAAGAGCTTCATCTACTTCTTCTGCCCCAAGTGCCGGTCGCGCGAGATCCAGCTGCACCTTCGAAAGAACCAGTACGAGTGCATGGACTGCGCGTACGCGTGGCGCAAGTAGGCCGTTGGGGATTTCACCGACGAGACCGAAACATACCTAGCCCGCCGAACGTCCTGTCTTCCCCATGGCGTGGGTCCGCAGCATGGCCGTCGTCGTCCTCCTCGTCGGCGGCCTGACCGCCATCACGCCGACGGCGTCCGCGTGCAGCCTGGTCGGCTACAGCACGCTTGCCGACCTGGCGTGGCCGACGGACGACCGGCTCGACACCAACGTCGGCAACGGGCCCGGCCGCGTCAGCCTCGACACCGGCCGCCTGCTGGCGCTCCTTGACCAGTATTCCTTCTCGTACGCCGCGAGCCCCGACGGCCGGTGGCTCGTCGTTTCCTACTTCGACGGGAGCCTCGGCGCCGACTGCACGATGGAGTTCGTCACCACCGACGCGCTTGATCTCGTCACGGGGGATCGCCACCGCCTCTTCGACGCGGCGACGCACGCCACGGCCGTCTCCGACGACCACCTGTTCCTCTCCGCCTACGAATGCGGCCCCGTCGTCCACGCCTTCCGGTGGGGCGACTGGGACGAACCGGAGCGGATCCTCCTCGACCAGGCCTCCGGGGCCCCTGACGAGTTCGAGCACGTGACGGGCCTGGCGGTCAACAAGGCCGCCACACGTCTGGCCGTGGCCGTCGACGGGGACGCCGTATACGCGTTCGACATGATCGAACGCCTGTTCAAGGAAGGGAACGCCCCGCTGGGGTATTCGAGATCCATGCGGGGCCCGGCGTTCGCGATCGAACCCGATGGCTTGCGGGTCGCGGTCGCGCAGGGGGATTGGGACGAGATGCGGGTCGGCGTCTACGATTCCACGTTGCACTTCGAGCTCTTGGCCTCGTACGACTACCCGCGCGCCGACGGCGACGACCGGCCGGCGGGGGCCCCGGCGTGGCAGCCTGAGGGTGGCGCGCTCGCGTTCGCCTCAACCCGGGTCTTGAAGGTCATCGACGCGGACGAGACGACCCGCCAGGTCGCCCTGCCGTCCTCCGCCTCGTTCCTCGGCACGCCTGCGTGGTCGCCGGCCGGCGACCGGTTGGCGATCGGCACTCAGGGCGTCAGTTCCGGTGACGTGTCGCTCGCGATCTACAAGGAGTCGATGGACCTGGACCGCCGGATCTCGTGGAACAACGCGTACCCGGACGTCTCTTCCTCGTTCGCGTCCTGGGACCCGCCCATCGACGAGTACGACGTGGAGCCGCGGCACACGTGCGCGTCGGGCGTCGAAGCCGACCCGCCGGTGCCGATTCCGACGCTTTCGGCCGTCTTCGGGCTCGTCGCAATCGTGTGGGTGGCCGTCGGGCGGCGCCGGTAGCTAAGGTATCACTCGCATGGCGCGCTGAGATTGCTGGCGCGCCACTCGACGACGTCGCCGGCCACGATCGCTTGCGTGGAGATTCCCTCTTGCGCGTCTTCGCCGTTAACCCGGTAGAGCCAATACGGCGGCGCGCTGCTTGAGACGGGATTGCCGACGTCGTCGATCGAGTCCACGGCGTACCCGAACCCGTCGAAATACGAGTACTCGACGACGATGCCGGTCGCGTTACCCCACGCTTCCAGCTGGTCGTGCGCGGTGAACGTGTCGGGCCTCGGCCGGTCGGTGTAATAGTCGATGCTGGGCCGTGCGTCCACGTCGATCCAGGCGGTGTACTCGTCTCGCTTGTCGGTGGGGCTGTCGGGGTGGTAGTGGCAGTAGTCGACGATCAACGTCGTGGCCGCCAACCGGACGAGCACGCGGGCGTCCGTGACCGTGCCGTCGGGCGTGGCGATGGACGCCTCGAACGGCGTCTGGCCGAGCGTCAACGGGAGCGTCCATGTCTGGTTTCCTTCGACGGTCTGCGCCGCGATCTCCGCGCCGTCCAGCTCGATCGTCACAGGCACGGCCAGGCTGGCGTTGACGTAGTACGTCGTCTGGTTGGCGGTCGTCGCGTTTCCGCCGACAATCCCGTAATCGAGGGTGAACGGCGGTTGCTCCTCCGCTGGAGGGTCGTCCTCTGAGTCGTCAGGGTCAGGGCTCGGTCCGGGCGTCGGGCTGGTCGCGGGTTCGGTGGTCGGCGCCGGCGTGGTGGGGGCCGGTTCGGGGTCGTTGGCGTCGAACGAGCCGGAGGGCCCGGTGGTGACGCAGCCGGATGCCGCCAGGGCCAGCGCCACGGCGACGGTCAACAGGGTTCGCATGGTCTCGTACGAACCCCTCCCCCCACTTAAGGTTTCACGCGGGTTGAGGAATTGAAAGCTAGCTTGCGTGCCAGGTTCTGGCGGATTGCACCCGCCTACGAACCGTCCGCCAACGCCTCCAGAAGAAGCCGCCGGCTGGCGGCGCCGCTCGCGTGGTTCTGGCTCTCGACGACGAACGTGCCGTCGTACCCACCGTCCCGCAGACGCCGGACGGCGTCCCGCCATGGGACGGTACCCTCGTCAAGCGTCAGATGGTCGTCATTGGCTCCCTGGTTGTCGTGGATGTGCACGTTCCGGATCTGGTCCGTCGCATCGAAGAACTCGTCCCAATGGCCCGCCACGTGCGCATGCCCCAGGTCGAACGTGAGCCCGAACGACGTCCCGTCGACGAGGTCCGTCAGCAAGTCGACGCGGTCCGTCTCGAACGCCCAGTTCCGGGGCACGTTCTCCAGGTTCGGCGCCAGGCCATGCTCGTCCGCCACGGCGTCCAACCGCAGCAATGCGCGGCGTGTCGCCGCGTGGACCTTGTCGTAGTGTCCCCGCGAGAGCGGCGAATGGTTTCCCGGATGCACGGTGACGTTCTCGATGCCGAGGTCGGCCGCCGCCCGCAGGGAGTCTTCGTGCGTCGCCACGCTCAACTCCCACGCGCGCGGGTTGAGGCTGCCGATGTTGACGTCCGCGATCGGCGCATGAAGCTGAAGCGCCACGTCGTAGGACGCAAGCGCCTCCTTCAGCGCGGCCTTCGCATCGGGCAGGAAATGCCGCCCGTCGCCGACGATCTCCCACACGTCGAACCCCGCGTCGGCGCACCGGTCCAACGTCTCGACCGGGTCGTCATGGCAGAAGGCGGGGCTCGAATGGCCGATGGCCACCATCATTCCTCCCCTCCGTCCGTCGATTCGGCCGCCAACGCCTTCTTCGCCTCGCGGGCCCGCTTTGCCTTCGCCTCCACGCGTGCGGCCTCTTCTTCGCTGACGGGGAACCCTTTCACCGTCTTCGGCGCCACGGCGCGCAACACCGCCTCCACGTGGTCGTGTTCCACCGTGATGGTGATGTCGCCCAACGGCGAATCTCCGACCGAGAAGCTGACGCGGCCTGCGGCCGCCGCCTGCTTGGCGACGCGGAACGTGGCACACGTGCCGTCTTCGGCCACTGCCCGTAGGAACACGCCACGCGCCGTGTCCAGGATCCGCTGCTGGTTCAACAGTTCCTCCAGACGGTCCAGGCTCTCGGATGTCGCCACGAGCTGCGCGTCCCGTTGCTCGATCTGGGCGTCGGGGAACAGGTTGCGGACGGCGCCGGCGACCTTGCCGGCGTCCTCGCTCGGACGGACCGGCGCTTCGATTCGTAGATGGACCATCGGTCCGCCCTAGCCGGCGCCGCCTTGAAAACGTTTCAGGGGCCCCGCGCCTCGCGCTCGAGGTCCCGCGCCGTCGGGTCGGCCGGTTCCGCCGCCGCGCCTTCGCCGAGCAGCCCATAATATGCGAACCAGCGGCGCGCCTTCACCACCAGGAACACCAGCAACGCCAGGTTAAGCGCCACCGCAACCGCCACGGCCTCCGGCCGGGCGGATGCCACGAGCACGTTGAAGGCGCCGTGCGCCAACGCCGCGATGAGCAGTCCCTTGGTGAGCAGCACCGTCGCGTGCTTGGGGTGGAACTTGGCGACGCCCAGATAGTAGCCGGCGATCGCGGTCCAGATGACGTGCCCGGGCGTGGACACGAACGAACGCAGGAGCACCAGGTCCCACGCGGCCCCGGTGCCGGCCAGGGCGCTTGCCTGTACGACCTTGGAGACGTTCTCGATGGCCGCGAAGCCGGCACCGGCCGCCGCGCCGTAGAACGCCCCGTCGATGGCGTGGTCGAACGCCTTGTGCCGGTAGGCGATGAGAAAGACCGCCAGGAGCTTGAGCAGTTCCTCGCCCGGCCCGACGACGATGAGGTCGAAGGCCGCGCCCTCCAGGTACGAGAGCTGGGTGTTGAGCATGACCGCCAGCACCGCCATGCCCATGCCGGCCAGGAAGGTCCGCAGCACGAGGTCGAACGGCTCCAGGCTCGTCCGGTCGACGAAGAGGACGACGAGGAGCACCGCGAGCACGGGCAACACGGCGGCCGCCGTCAAGAGGAGCCCGACGCGCGTCGAGAGGTCCGGCAACAGCGGGCGGAGCCATCCGTACGTCAACGCCAACAGGAACACGTAGAGCAGCAGGATCTTCGACCGCGTGATGAGGCCGGCGACGAACCGGACCACGTGGTCGAACGGGTGCTTGGGCCACCACGCGGTGATCTCGTAGCCGTCGTCCGCGTCGTCGGCCACCGGGTCGCCGTCGGCCGCGGCCTCCATGCCCGGGGGCAGCGGCGCCTCAGTATTAGGGTTCATGGGGGATGGAAAAGACGTCAAGAAGAGGGGGAGAGGGGCCGGCCCCGGGAGACGACCCGGGGCCGGGACGCGGGCGGAGCGACGTGGCCTAGCTGGTCGGCGGCTGGTAGTCGTCGCCGTCGCACTCGCCGTCGCTCGGATCGTTCTTCTTGTCGACCTGGCACAGCGCGGGTTCGAGCGCGTCCGGCATCAGGTCGCCGTCGTCGTCGACGAGGCTCACCACGGTCCCGCACTCCTCGTTCGCGCCGCCGGTGCCCAACACGATGCGCTTCGTGTCGGTCCCGAAGGCCGGGTCGTTCTGGACGGCCTTGGACCGCCGGTCGATCGTGACCGTCAGCAGGTGCAGGGTCGCCTCGGTCGGCGTCCCGTCCGCATCCGTGCACACCGTGGCGCCGATGGGCACTCCGACCGCGATCTTGGCCGCGATCGGGTGGTCGTAGTCCTCGTCGTCGCCGATGAGGCCGCCGTCGAGGGCGGCCTGATGGTCGTCGGCGTCGGACTGCGTCACGACGCGTCCTTGGTCCGGCCCCGTGCGCCGGTCGACGGTGAACGTGGCCATGCCGACCTTCACCCACGCCGGCAGGTCGTCCTCGTCGGCGTCCGGGCCGACTTCGACGCCGCCGGTGGGCAACGCGACCGGGATCGTCACGACGCTCACGACCGGCTTGTCCGGGTCCTGGTCGTCGCCGGCCAACGACGAGTGGTCGACGCCGACCGTGATGTCGTCCTCGGCGGTGCGTTCCAGCCGGATGACGCCGGCGTCCTTCAT
>CAZXJU010000096.1:0-7397 GCA_964641035.1 uncultured Halobacteriales archaeon
GCCACCGCGGCGACATCTTTCGCATCGTCGAAGAGGTCCGCCCCGACATCATCGCCCTCGGCTTCGACCAGGAGTTCGACGAGGAGCGCATCCAGGAAGAGTGCAAAGACCGCGGCGTCGACCTCCAGGTCGTACGCCTCTCCCACCACGATCACGAGCTCGACGGGACCCGCAAGATCATCAAACGGATCGCCGACCGCTTGGCCAAGAACGAACTCTACACGACGGAAGGCGACGACGAATGACGCGGCTCGGCATCGTCGACACCACGTTCGCCCGGTTCCCCATGGGCGACGCCGCCGAAGACGAGTACCGCAAACACGCCAAGGACGACGAGGTCGTCCGCCGCACCGTCCCCGGCGTCAAGGACCTTCCCGTGGCGTGCAAGAAGCTCATCGACGACGAGTCGTGCGACCTCGTGGTCGCCTGCGGCATGGTCGGCGCCGAAGACATCGACAAGGTGTGCGGCCACGAAGCGTCCACCGCCATCCAGAACGTCATGCTCGCGACCAACACCCACATCCTCGAGGTGTTCGTCCACGAAGACGAAGCCGCCCACGACGACGAGCTTGCCTGGCTGATGGACCAACGCACGCGCGAACACGCGGTCAACGCCTACTGGATGCTGCATGCGCCCGACGAACTGTCACGCCGCGCCGGCACCGGCCAACGCCAAGGGTTCGCCGACGCCGGCTCCGTCCGCCGGGAGGCCTAGGCCGCCATGTCGGAAGACGCGCCGGCCGACGACGCGCTCGACGGGTCCGGGGTCCGCCTCGCGGTCCTCACCAGCCGCTTCAACGAGGCCATCACCGACGCGATGCGCCGCGCCGCCCTCGAAACGGCAACCGAGCTGGGGTGCGAGATCGTCCTCGACGAACGCTGCCCCGGCGTCTACGACCTGCCGCTCTTGGTCGACGCCGCGTTGGCCCGCGGCGACGTCGACGCCGCCGTCGCCTTGGGCGCCATCGTCACCGGCCAGACCGGCCACGACGAACTCATCGGCCACGCCGCCGGCCACGCGCTGATCCGCGCCGCGGTACGTCACGGCAAACCGGTCGGCCTGGGCGTCACCGGTCCCCGCCAGACGCGCGACCAGGCCGAAGCGCGCATCGACCGCGCCGCCGACGCCGTCCGCGCCGCCGTCGCCCAGCTGCGCAGCCTGGGCGCCATCCGCAAGGACAACAGCTAAGAGCGCCGGTCCCGCTTTTGAGGCCATGGCAGACAAGACCACGCTCGGACGCGTCCTGCTCGGCGTCGGCATCGCCCTCCTTCTTCTGGGCGTCGGCGCCGCGTTCATGGTCGCCGTCCTGGCAGGCGAGAACCTCTGGTTCGAAGGGCTTGTGCTTTCCGGCATCGGCCTCCTGCTCATCGCCAGTGGGGCCCTCGTGCGCGGCAAGGACCACGCGGACAAGCGCCTTCCGAACTGACGACGACGGACCGAGCAGTTTACGACACCCCCGCCCCATCGCTCCTTGATGGCGGAGCCGGCGGAACTCAAGGCGCTCGTGCACGACCATCAGAGCGGCGCCCGCGAGATCGGCCAGCGCCTCTTGGAGATCCTCCAACGCCAAGCCGCCCAATCCAAGGCCGAATCCCCGACCTCCCTGGTCGAGGAGCTGTTCGACACCGCCGTCAAAGCCATCCGGTCGAAACCCGAGATGGCCGTCGTCTTCAACCTCGTCGACCGCGTGTTCGCCGCCATCGAACGGCGCGAAGACGCCGCGGACGACGTCGGCGCCATCCGCATGGAGGCCCTCGCGGTCTTCTCCGAGGAAGCCGACGCGCAGCAGCGACGCCTCGAAGACGCGGCCCGACGCACGGCCGACCGCATCGAGAACGGCCACGTCGTCGTCACCCACAGCCGGTCCAGCACCGTCCTGCGCGCCTTCGAATTGGCGCGCGACGACGAGAAGCTCTTCGACGTCATCCTGCTGGAAAGCCGGCCGCTCCTGGAAGGGCGGATGCTTGCGGAGGAACTGGCACGCAAACAGATCCCGGTCCGGCTGCTGGTCGACGCGGCCGTCCGGACCGCCGTCGAAGGCGCCGACCGCGTGCTCGTCGGATCCGACGCCGTCACGAAGGAAGGCGTCGTGAACAAGGTCGGTACGCGGGCGTTGGCCGTATGCGCGCGCGACGCGGACGTCCCCGTCGACGTCGTCACGGAAACGACCAAGGCGTGGCGGCGGGCCGCCGACCCGCAACTCGGGCTCAAGACGGCCCGGACGCGCCAGCCGCAGGAGGTTTGGGACCGGCCGCCGACCGGCGTCGACGTCGTCAACCTCACCTTCGACTTGACGCCAAAGACGCTCGTCGACGCGCTGCTGCACGACGAGGCGGCCGAACCGTTCGACGCGTTCTGGGACCGCGTGACGGCCTCCGGGTACGCCCGTCGCGTCGACCAGGTTTTTAGCGACGAACTCGTTTGACGGCGCGATGCCGCCGAGCAACGACCTCTTTTCCCGCCGCACCGCGGACCTCGAAGGCTCCAAGACGATCCTCATCGCCGGACGGGCCGCCGAGATGCGGCGCCAAGGCGTCGACGTCGTCTCGCTGTCGGTCGGCGAGCCGGACTTCGACACGCCGGAGCACATCAAGGACGCGTGCCGGCAGGCGCTGGCGGACAATTTCACGCATTACACGCCGGCGCCCGGGATCCCCGAGCTGCGGGAGGCCGTGGCCCGCAAGATGCGCGATGAGAACCAAGTGGATTGCCGCGCGGAGAACGTCGTGGCCACGCCGACAAAGCACGGCCTGTTCGCCGCGGCCTTGGCGATGCTCGAGGAGGGCGACGAGGTGCTGTTGCCCGACCCGTCCTTCGTCAGCTACGCTCCCGTCGTCAAATTCGCGGGCGCCACGCCGGTGTGGGTCCCGGTGCATGAGGCGGACGGATTCTCGATCCGTGCCGACGCGGTGGCCGACCGGGTCACCGACAAGACGAAGATGATCTGGTTGTGCAGCCCGTCGAACCCGACCGGTGGCGCCGACGAACCGGACGAGATTCGCGGCGTGTGCGACCTCGCGGAAGACCACGACTTCTGGATCCTCAGCGACGAAATCTACGAGCGGCTCCAGTACGAGGGCGAACACGTAAGCCCGGCGTCGATCGCGTTCGACCGGACCATCACCGTCGGCGGGCTCAGCAAGAGCCATGCCATGACCGGGTGGCGGGCCGGGTGGCTGGTGGCGGACAAGCCGGTGGCCGACGCGGTCTTGAAGATTCAGAGCCAGTCGATTACGCACGTGGCGAGCTTCGTCCAGCGGGCGATGGTCGCCGCGTTGGAAGGCCCGCAGGACGCCGTCGACGGGTTCCGCAAGACCCTGATGGGGCGCCGGGACGCGGTGATGGAGGCGCTCGAAGAGATCCCGGGGGTCACGACGGCCCGTCCCAAGGGTGCGTTCTACGCGTGGATCGGGTACGACGTGGACCGCGACAGCGAAGAGGTCGCGGAATACCTCCTGGAGGCCAAGCATGTGGCGACGGTGCCTGGCTCGTCGTTCGGACCCAGCGGCCGCCGTCGGCTGCGCCTGAGCTACGGCTCGGACATCAAAGTCGTCAAGGAAGGGCTTGGCCGGCTGGCTGCGGGCATGGCCGAACTCGGCCAGAAGGCAAAAGCGAGCGCCTGATCAGCGGTACGTGCCGTACCGGTCGAGGAGCTTCAGGATCTTCTCGAGGGTCTCTTCGTCGTAGAGCTCGTCGTCTTCGAACTTGGACCGCGCGAAATCCTTCGCGTCGTCGACGCCTGTCCGGATGCCCTTGGCGAACATGGTGGCGATCGTCGAGCCCCAATGGTCTTCCTCGACTTCTGCGTCGCCGAGGATCTTCTCCATGTCGTACTTGAAGTAGTTCGCTTTGCCCTGGTCGAGGAAGTAGTCCTTCTGCCGGCTGGCCCGGGTCGTCTTGTTGGTCCAGTTGTGTTTGGGCTTTCGGCGACGCCGTTGCGGACGGCGGCTGCGGGTTCCTCGTGCCATTCTATGTACCACTCGAAAGTCATTCTATAAAGGTTTTCATCCGGTTGCGGGGTCTTTCTGGTGTTTGCGGCGGATCTCGGCGCCGCACACCGGACACTCCTGCCCGGCCTTGTCGGGGGAGTACCAGCGGCCGCAGCCGGCGCAGCGGCCCCGCCAACGCGCCGTCTTGCGGATGCCACGTGTCGTGGCCGCCTGCCACCGGATGTCGAGACGCTGCGCGACGTCCTGGACGGTGTAGTCGTCGGTCAACAGGAGGCCTTCGACGTCGAGGCCGAGGGCCAGGATGTCCAGGTCGGCCTCGCTGAGCCGTCCGGTGACGCCGGCCTTGGCGGCTGCGGCCTCCACGCGCCGCCGGGCCGGCTCGCTGGGCGGCTCGACGTGCAGGCCCGCGGCGGCCAATTGTTCGGCCCGCCGCCCGGTCCGGCCGCCGGGTCGTACCTCGGCCATGACGCTTGGGGTGGTCCATGAGGCGGACGCCGGGACGTTCAACCCTTGCAGGATCGCCGCGGCGTCCAGGAGAAACCGGGCCGGTGCGGGTGGGGTTTCCGGACCCATTTTCACCGACCCTATGGGAACCTTTATAGTCGCAACGAATATATAGGCAATTGAAGCAAACCGGCGCCGGCCGTTTATAAACGGGCGGTCCGCCTCGATGTGGGATGGGACGACGCCAACCGAATCGCTGGGCTAGTCCGGCCCAGATGCCCGGATGGACGTCCAGTCGAGGTCGTTCCGCGCGCGCCCGGATGTGCGAAAACACGGTGTCATCATGGTTCGGAAGACGGGAGGCGCCGGCGAGTACGGCGCGACGAAGATCCAGGTCCTCGAGGGCCTTCAAGCGGTGCGCAAACGGCCCGCGATGTACATCGGGTCGACGGATGCGCGCGGGCTCCACCACTTGGTCTACGAGGTCGTGGACAACTCCATCGACGAGGCGTTGGCGGGGTACTGCGACCAGATCGAGGTCACACTGCTGCCGGACGACCGCGTGCGCGTCTCCGACAACGGGCGCGGCATCCCGGTCGACGTGATGGAGAAGTACGGGGTCCCGGCGTTGGAGATCGTGCTGACGCACCTGCACGCCGGCGGGAAGTTCGACCATGGGGCGTACAAGGTGTCCGGCGGCCTGCACGGCGTCGGCGTCAGCTGCGTCAACGGTCTGTCGGCGCACCTGACCGCGACGGTGCAGCGCGATGGAGGCCAGTTCGTCCAATCGTTCACCCGCGGCCTGCCGGATGCCCCGATGGAGCGCGTGGGCGACGCCACGGACAGCGGGACGACCATCGAGTTCCGGCCGGACGACGAGATCTTCGAGGAGACGAAACTGTCGTGGGACACGCTGTCGACGCGGATGCGGGAGCTTGCGTTCCTCAACCGCGGCCTGAAGATCGCGCTCAAGGACGAACGGGGCGAGAAGGACCGCGAGCAGGTCTACCATTACGAGGGCGGCATCGTCGAGTTCGTCCGTCACCTGAACAAGGCACGGTCGCCGATCCATCCGGACCCGATCGCGTTCGAGATGGAGAAGGACGGGGTCGTGGTCGACGTGGCGATGCAGTACACGGACGGGTACACGGAGAACGTGCACACGTTCGTCAACAACATCAACACGCACGAGGGCGGCACGCACCTGAGTGGATTCAAGGCGGCGTTGACGAGGACGATCAACGATTGGGCACGGCGAAACAAGCAATTCAAGACCGACGACGTCAGCCTGGAGGGAGAGGACGTCCGGGAGGGCCTGACGGCGATCTTGTCGTGCAAGATCCCCGACCCGCAGTTCGAGGGTCAGACGAAGACGAAGCTGGGAAACTCGGAGGTCCGCGGCATTGTCGAGACGGTCATCAACGACCAGTTGGGCACGTTCCTTGAGGAGAACCCGGCGGTCGCCAAGGCGGTCATCGGGAAGGCGGTGCAGGCGGCCAAGGCGCGCGAGGCGGCCCGGAAGGCGCGGGAACTGACGCGGCGGAAGGGCCTGTTGGAGGGTTCGGGCCTGCCGGGCAAGTTGGCGGACTGTTCGAACCGCGACCCCGCCAAGTGCGAACTCTTCATCGTCGAGGGCGACTCCGCCGGCGGGTCGGCCAAGCAGGGCCGGAACCGGGAGTTCCAGGCGATTCTGCCGCTTCGCGGCAAGATCTTGAACGTGGAGAAGGCGACTCTGGAGAAGATCCTGAACAACACGGAGATTCAGACTCTGATCATGGCCATGGGCACCGGTATCCAGGAGGATTTCGACGTCGCCAAGGCGCGGTACCACCGGATCGCGATCATGACGGACGCCGACGTGGACGGCGCGCACATCCGGACGCTGCTGCTGACCCTCTTCTACCGGTACCTGAAGCCGTTGATCGAGGCGGGCTACGTGTACATCGCGCAGCCGCCGCTCTATAAGCTGAAGAAAGGCAAGACAGAGCGGTACGTGTACACCGAGCGGGAGAAGGACGTCGCGATGAAGGAGATGGGCGGCACCGGCATCGGCGTCCAACGCTACAAGGGGTTGGGGGAGATGAACCCGAACCAGTTGTGGGAGACGACGATGGATCCGGACGCCCGCATCTTCCAGAAGGTCACGATCGACGACGCGGCGGCCGCCGACGAGCTGTTCTCGATCCTGATGGGGGAGAAGGTGGAGCCGCGGCGGGAATTCATCGAGCAGCATGCGGCCGAGGTGGTGAACCTCGATGTCTGAGGAGGACAAGGGGCCGGACGAGCCGCCGGAGGTCGCGCCGGGCAACGTCGAGGAGGACACAGCCGCGGCGCGCGTGGTCCTGAAGCCGGTGGAGGAGGAGCTGAAGACGAGCTTCCTGGACTACGCGATGAGCGTCATCGTCTCGCGGGCGCTGCCGGACGTGCGGGACGGATTGAAGCCCGTACAGCGGCGCATCCTGTACGCGATGCGGGACCTGAATCTCAGTCCCGAACGGCCGCACCGCAAAAGCGCGCTCATCGTCGGCGAGACGATGGGCAAGTACCATCCGCATGGCGACATGGCGATCTACGACACGATGGCGCGGCTGGCGCAACTGTTCAGCATGCGGTACCCGCTGGTCGACGGCCAAGGCAACTTCGGTTCCGTCGACGGCGACCGGCCGGCGGCGATGCGGTACACGGAGGCGCGTCTGACGGCGTTGGCGGGCCAGCTCTTGGAGGACATCGACAAGGAGACGATCGACTACCGGCCCAACTACGACGGCAGCCGCGACGAGCCGGTGGTCCTGCCGGCCAAGGCGCCGGGGCTTCTGATCAACGGCGCGAGCGGCATTGCGGTCGGGATGGCGACGAACATCCCGCCGCACAACCTGGGCGAGGTCGTCGACGCCACGGTGCATCTTCTGGACAACCCGGAGGCGGAGCTGGCCGACCTGGTCCAGTTCGTCAAGGGACCGGACTTCCCGACCGGCGGCATCATCATGGGCCGCTCCGGGATC
>CAZXJU010000097.1:0-7351 GCA_964641035.1 uncultured Halobacteriales archaeon
GTCGTCGCCGTCGTCGGAATCCTGCGGCGTCACGCAGCCGGCCACAAGCGGCGTCAGGAACAATGCGAATAGAATCACGGCGGGCAGGCGGGACATTGGGCCGCCCAGTCCACCGTCTCGATTTAAGTGTTATCGGCCCCGGCTCACGGGAACCCGGCCGCCAGGTCCTCGAGCACGGACCGCGGGTCGTCCGCCTTGGTGACCCCCGACGCCAACAGGATGCCGTACGCGCCCAGTTCGACGGCCGCCTCCACGTCGTCGCGGTTCTTCACGCCGGCGCCGCACATGAGCTTCACGCCGGCCGCGTGGCGCATGACCGCCTCCGCCGCCGCGGAGACGACCTCGGGGTCCGCCGACGTCACGGAGACATCGCCGCCGATCAACTCCGGCGGTTCCACGGCCACCAGGTCCGGCCCGGCCAGTTTCGCCAACGCGCCGCTCTCCTCCGCGTCCTTGGTGCAGACCACCGACGCCAGGCCGGTCTGCCGCAGACGTTGGACCGACCATTTCACGTGGTCCCGGTCCACGCGGTGCTCCGAATGGTTGACCAGCGAGCCGGCCACGCCCGCCTGGATCAGGCTGTCCAGGCTCGTCCACCCGGTGTTCGAGCCGCCGTCCGTACGGTCGAAATGTTGGGCGTACACCGGCACGCCTTGATCGGTCAGGAGGCGGACGTCGAGGGCCTGCGGCGACACCGCGATCGGCACGCCGCTGGCTTCGGCGACCTTCGCGGCGGCCGCGGCGATCGTCACCGCACGCGCGCCGGTCGCCTCCGGGTACGTCTTGAGGTTCACGATGATCTTGGGCAGGTCAGCCGGCATCGTCCGTGGCCAAGGTCGGGGCGTTTTATAGGGGTTTCCGGTTGGGCGGACCCCCGTGGCCAGCGACCCGTTCCTCGTCGGCGTCCTTTTCGGCTTCGTGCCCGCGATGGGCTTCCTCTACATCCTCCTGCACAACTACCAGCGTTTCTTCGAGGAGAAACGCGTCTTCAAGACGTTCTTCGTGGGGCTCATCGCCGGCTTCCTCATCGCCGTGGTCGAGAGCCTGTTCGGGCCAGGCGCGGCGCTGAACCCGGAGGCCGACGACGCGTTGGCCTTGGCCGGGATCGTGCTCATCGCCCTCCTCTTCGGCCTGTTCGAGACGATGGTGGCGATGGCGGTCCTGAATTGGCGCAGTTTCCGGGTGCGCAAGGACACCGCGTTCTACGGGGCCTCCTTCGGCCTCGGCGTCGGCGCCGTCATCGCCGTCTTCGTCGTGGGACGCAGCGTGCCTGTGCTGACCGCCGGGGCCACCGGCTGGACCGAGGTCTTCCTCCTGATCATGCTCGGCCTGTACTTCATGGGCGCCATCCTCATGCACGCCGGCGCCTACGTCTGGGTCGGCCAAGGCGTCGTCCAACGGGACCTCATCGTCGCCGGCACGAAATCCACGCTTGCGCTGGCCGGGTACACGCTCGTCTTCTTCCTACTGCCACGCCTTCCGGACGCCTTGGCCAACGTCGTGCCCGTCCTCGCCTTGGCGGGCGCGATCGCGTTCATCGGGTACATCCTCCGGACCGTCTTGGACCAAGTGGTGCCCGTCGAGGTGTTGCGCGAGGCAGGCATCCACCGCCGTCGCCTGGCCCGCCGCCGGATGCGGGAGACGTCATCCGAGCAGGCGGAAGACGCCGGGACGGGGCTCGAAGACGAGACTGTCCCGGACGAGCGTCGCGAGTAGCCGCTCGGGCGGCCCGGGCACGCCGATCCGCTGGACGGCCTCGGCGAACTCGGACGCGGTGAACGCCTCGCCGTCTTCCGCCAACGCTTCCAACAAGGCGGGCACGCCGCGCGGCCGCGGGTCGTCCGTGGCCGCCAACGCCTCAGCCAGCTCCTCGATCGGTTGTCCGGCCTGCTGCGCGGCCAACCGGCCGACGGCCTGCGGCAGCAGCCGTTCGTCGTCGGTCGAGAACAAGAGCTTCCGTTCGGCCAGTTCGAACCGTTTGCCGCACCCGCGGCACGAGGCGGCGGTGTGCCGTGTCTCGACCGCTTGGACTCGTTTGCATCGGGGGCAGGCGACCACGCCGTAACGCACGCACCGGCAAGGGGCGCCCGCCGGGTATTAACCTTGGCCGGGGACGAGTGAAACTGGAGCCACCGAAAGCCGGCGCGCATTAGTTCATATAGATGGAGAATCTACGACGGGTCAGACAGCGCGTAGAGAGCCTCTTTTTTCGGACAGAAATCAGGGAAGCCCGGCAGGCCGCGTGGCCATCCCGGCTGCCTCAACGAGCCGTCCAGACAACGAGAGAGAACGAACATGACGCAAGAAGAGACGACCCAGGAAGCGGTCGACGTGACCGTCTCCGAACTGACCCCCCAGAGCAAGCGTGTGAACCTGACGACGCGTGTCCTCGCCAAGAGCGAAGCGCGCGACATCCCGAACCGGTTCGGGCCCGCCAACCGCGTGGCCGAAGCCACCGTCGGCGACAGCTCCGGCACCGTGATCATGAGCCTGTGGAACGACCAGATCGACACCGTCGAAGAAGGCGACACAATCCAGGTCCTCAACGGCTACGTGAGCCTCCTGCGCGGCCACATCCGCCTCAACGTAGGCAAGTACGGCCGCATCGTGATGGCCGACGACGAAGTCACCGATGTCGACGAGGACGTCAACATCTCCGATGACGAACACGAGCAGCAGGACCGGCCCCGGCGCGGTGGACGCGGCGGTGGCGGCGGCTCCCGCGGCGGACGCGGCGGCCGGGACCGCGACGACGACCGGTTCTAGGACCGGCGTCGCGCCTCCTCTTCCCCTTCCTCATCCCTCTTTTTCGCCCTCGCCGGCGACGCTTTCGGGCGTCCCGATGCGGGCGCGACTCGGTGCCAACAGCGACAGCGCCACACCGCCCAACACGAGCGCCGCGCCCATGATCTGCAGCCCCGTCAAGGATTCGCCGAGGACCACGACGCCGGCCAAGACCGCGACGACGGGCATCGACAGGGCGATCAGGCTCGCGCGGTTGGCCGTCCACACCTTCAACAGGCGCAGGTAGAGAAGGAAGGCGACGACGCTGCCGAAGATCGCCAGGTACGTGACGGACCACCACGCGGCCGCACCTTGTGGCGGCGCCGGTGTCTCGCCCAGCGAGACGGAGGCGACGAAGAGGATGCCGGCCCCGACGAACATGGCGCCGGCGTTGAGCAGTTCCGGGCTGATGTTGTGGCCCCAGCGGCGCATCACGACGCTGGAGACGCCGGCGGCGGCCGCGGACACGACGATGGCGACCATGGGCCACAGGTCGCCGGCGTCCACGATGAGCTGGTCGCGGAAGATGGCGACGAGGCCGACGAGGCCCAGGAGAACGCCGGAGGCGTGGGCGACCGTCCAACGTTCGGCGGGGATGAGCCACGCGCCGAAGAGGCCGACGAAGATCGGCATCGTGGCGAACAGGATGGCGGTGAGACCGGAGGGAAGGAACTGTTCGCCCCAGTAGATGAGGCCGTAGTCGAGGCCGAAGAGGACGGCGCCGACGAAGACGACGACGGCCGCGTCCTGCCATTCGGCGCGCCAGCTGGCGCGCGTGGCCAGCAGGATGCCGAAGATGATGAGCGAGGCGGCGAAGAACCGGAGGCTCGCGGCCCACAACGGGTCGAGCCCACCGTAGCCCTCCTTGATGGCGAGCCACGTCGTACCCCAGATGAGGGTGCACGTGCCGAACATGAGTCCGGCGACGACGTCCTTCCGCACGAGGCGCCCCACGGCGCGCCCCGATTTAGGTTTGCGGTGCCGGCCCTTTCACTCGACGAGGCCGCGCAGGCGTTTCAATCCGAGCTTGTACCCGTCGTCTCCGCCGGGCGTCTCAAGCGCCATCGGGACGTCGGCGAACCGGTCGTCGTTCATGAGGGGTCCAAACGCGTCCAGACCGATCTCGCCGTCCCCGATGATCTCGTGTCGGTCGCGCCGTGCGTCCAGCTTCGTCTTCGAGTCGTTGAGGTGGAAGGCGTGGATGCGGTCGAGACCGACCGCCTCATCTAAGGCCGCCACGAACGCGTCGTACCCGTCGGGGCCGCGCAGGTCGTGGCCGGCGGCGAAGACGTGGCACGTGTCCACGCAGACGCCGAGTCGGTCGTCGCCGCCCGCGTCCCGGATGATTCGGCCGAGGCTCGCCAGGTCGTCGCCGATCGTGGTGCCTTGCCCCGCCATCGTCTCCAACAGGATCTTGACGTCGGAGCCCTCCGTCGCGTCGAGGACGTGCCGCAACGCGTCGGCGATTCGGCCGCAGCCGGCATCGACGCCGCTGCCGAGGTGGGCGCCCGGGTGGAACATGAAGCGGTCGATTCCGAGTTTGTCGCAGCGTCGGGCCTCCTCCTCGAAGGCCTTCAGGCTCTTTTCCCACGCGTCGTCCTTGGGCGATGCGAGGTTGAGCAGGTACGAGGCGTGGCTCGTGAGGCCCTCGAGACCACTTTCCTTGTACGCGGCCTGGAAGCGTTCGGCCTCCTCGTCCGCGACGGGCTTATGGTTCCATTGCCGTTGGTTGCGGGTGAACACCTGGATCACGTCGCAGCCGAGGTCGGTGCCGTTCTTCGGTCCGTTCTCCAGGCCGCCGGCGACGCTCACGTGCGCTCCGAGAAGGGGCATCGCCGCGGCAAGCCGGGCCGGCCGCTTAAGCGTTCTGCAGCCGCGCGCGTACCCGCCCGACGGCCTCCGCCACGACGTCCAGGCCGCGCACGGTGTGCGTGCCGAACCACGTCATGGCCTGGCCGTCGACGACCTCGACGGCTTCCGCCGGCACGTCGAGCGCGTCGGCGAACTCGGCGCGGTGTTCGTCGCCGAACCGGTACGGCTCCGTCGGCAGCAACGCCACGTCGGGCTCCAAGGCGCGCACCTCGTCGAACTCGGTCTCGAAGTACTTCTTCTCGACTTCGGCGTATATGTTGTCGATGCCGCAGATCGTGACGAGGTCGCTCAGGTAGGTGCGTCCGCCCATCGTCATGAGCGGTGTGCGCCAGATCGGGACGAAGCCGCGCAGTCGGCCGGTGATGCGGACGGCGTCGCGGATTTCGGCGGTCTTCTCTTGGATGCGTTGTTTCCACCCTTCGGCTTCGATGCCGCGTCCAAGGATCCGGCCGATCTCGACGACATCGGTCCCGACGTCGGCGACGCGTTCGATGCGGCTAGTGTGCACGCGGAGGCCCGCGTCGGCGAGCTTCCGGATGTGTTCGGGCTTGTTCTCGTCCTCGTCGGTCAGCACGAGATCGGGCTGGAGTCCGGTGACGACGTCGAGGTCGGGGTCTTTGGTGCCGCCGACGACGTCGGCGCGGTCTCGCGCGTCGTCGGGACGTACGCAGAACTTTGTAACGCCCACGACCTGTTCGCCTACGCCGAGGTCCCAGAGCGTCTCGGTGAGGCTCGGGACGAGGCTGACGATGCGTACGTCTTCGATCGGCTTGGTCACGCCTTCTCCCGTCGCAGGCGGCCCAGTATGCGATTCAAGCTCTCGATGAACTCCTCCTCCTTCTCCTTGGGCACGGCGGCGCCGCTGGCCGCCGGGTGGCCGCCGCCGTTGCCGCCGAGCGCCTCGGCGGCCTCCTGCATGCCGATGGAGAGGTCGACGCCGGCGCGGTACAGTTCCGGGCTTCCACGGCCGCTGAACTTCTTCTTGGGTCCGGAGGCGGCGGAGACCAGGAACGGCTTGTCGTCGCCGTAGACGTACGTGAGCAGGATGTGGGCGTAGATGCCGGTGTCGGACGTGTCTTTCGTCTCCGCGACGCGCACGTGCTTCAGGTCGCGGACGTGGCCGCGCATCCGTTCGACCTCCGTCAGGACGTCGCGGGTCCGTTTCAGGTGTTTCTTCCAGGCGGTCTCGGCGGCCTTCGCGTCGCCGGCCAACACGTCAAGCGCCAGCTTGAACTCGTCGAGGACAGTGAGTGTCTCCAGAATCCGCGTCAGCGCGTACACGGTGGGGATGCCGGAGGGATGGTGCAGCGGCAGCTGGAGCCCGAAGGGGGGGTAGATGCGGTCGAGGACGACTCCCTTGTCTTCGAGCCGCTTGGCCAAGGCGTGGCCGACGCGTTTCGCCTCCGGTTCGGTGAGTTCGCGCGGGTCGGCCTCCGGATCGACGTCGAGGTCCTCGAGGAAGGCGGCGGTCGCGTCCTCGTCGCTGGTCAGCCCGTCGAAGTACGGATCGAGGCTGTACGCGATCGCCTCGGCGACCGTGCGGCCCGGCAGCGTGAGGCCTTCGGTGCGTTCGACGAGGCCCGTGGCCACGGATTGGTCGATCATGTGGTCGATGAGTCCTTGGAAGCCGGAAAGGTGCTGCCGGTCGGCGATGCCGCCGGCCAAGGCGGCGAACGCGGTGACCGCGTTGGCCGGGTCGAGCGCGTCGGCGAACAGTTGGCTCACGATGCTGGCGGAGACGAAGTCGACGTCGTCGCCGCCGACGTGCCGCGGGTTGACCTCGAAGACGTGGCGCGGCTCGTACGGGTGGACGCGGTGATGGTCCAACACCAGGATGGGCAGGTCGAAGCTGTCGAGGTATTCGATGAAGGCGGAGCCGCTGTCGGCGACGATGAAGAGGTCGTGGTCGCCGCGGATCGCCGTGTCGACATCCTGGGTCGTATGGATCGCCTGCAGGTGGACCTCGACGTCGTACTCCTCGCGCCGCAAGGCGCGGGCCAGGACGAAGGCGCTTGTGGTGCCGTCGGAGTCGTCGTCGCCCACGACGCGGACCTTCGCGGGCGCCGGCCGCGTCGACCGCAGCCACTGGACCGCCTGCTCGACCCGGTCGAAGAGGCCGTAGTCGAGTTGTTCCTGTTTCACGGTCTTCTGCATCGGTCGCCGGTTGCGGCATACGCCCGAAGCCGGTATAAAGGTGTACGCGGGTCGTAGCGACGATGGAGCTCCGCACGATCCCCGTCGGGCCCTTGCAGGCCAACTGCTACGTGTTGTGGGAGAACCCGGACGCGGCGCTCGTCGTGGACCCAGGCGCCGAAGGCGAACGGATCCTGCGGGAACTCAAGAACGAGGACGTCACGCCCGCGCTCGTCGTCATCACCCACGGCCACTTCGACCACACGGGGGCCGTGGCCGACGTGGTGAAGTCGCACGCGGCGCCGTTCAAGCATCACGAGGCGGAGGGCGAGATCCTGGCGCAGACGCCGGCGGGCACGAAGATGTGGGGCATCGAGGTGTCGCATGTGCCCGAGCCTTCTGGGCACCTGGCGGACGGCGAGACGCTGGCGCTTGGCGGGTTGGACGTCGACGTGATCCATACGCCGGGGCACACGCCCGGCAGCGTCTGCTACCACGTCGCGGACGAGGGACTCCTGCTCACCGGCGACACGCTCTTCCAACGCTCCGTCGGCCGGTCCGA
>CAZXJU010000098.1:0-7326 GCA_964641035.1 uncultured Halobacteriales archaeon
TTCGTGCCGCCCGTCTGCCGCATGGACGACGCGACGTGCCGCCGCGTGCTCGACATCCAGTACGCACGGCTCTTCGGCGTCTCGAACGCGACGCTGGGGCTCGTCTGGTACGCGCTGGTGGCGGGTGCCGCCGCGTTCGCCTTGGCCGCCGACGCCTTCCCGCTGTGCGGGTCCATAATCGTGGCGGGCGTCGCCACCGTCCTGGTCAGCGTCTACCTGGCGTGGGCGCTTCTGCGGCGACTGCGCACGCCGTGCGTCCTCTGCTTCGCAGGGCACACGGTCAACGCGCTCATCCTGGTGGCGCTCATCGGCGCCTGCGTTTCCGCGTAGCCGGCTTCGGTACCCGTTGGACGGTCAACAGGTTCGAGTCGGCCTGCCCCGCCGGGTACCCGGCGGTCAACAAGAACGCGTCCCCGGGCCGCGCCAGTCCCGACGCCACCAACTGCTCGCCCGCGACCCGGATGACGTCGGCCAGGTCGGTGTGGTGCTGCTCCAGCATCGGCCGGACCCCCCACGACATCAACAGTCCACCGAACGTGTGCCGGTGGCGCGTCATGGCGAGGATCGGCATCGGCGGCCGCAACCGGGCGATGTGGCGGGCGGTGGCACCCGACCGCGTCGGCGTCACGATCGCCGTGGCCTCCATTGCCTCCGCCAGTTCCACGGCGGCGCGACTGACGGCCAACGCGTCCGGCGCAATCCCCGTCGGCTCGTCGGAACCCGGCCGCCGGCCCGGCGGCAACGTCGCCTCGGCGCTCGACGCGATCGCCGCCATCGTCCGGACCGCGGCCACCGGGTGACGGCCCATGGCGGTCTCCTCGCTGAGCATGACGGCGTCGGTCCCGTCGAGGATCGCGTTGGCGACGTCGGTCACCTCCGCCCGCGTCGGGTGGGGGTTGTCGACCATCGACCGGAGCATCTGCGTGGCCGTGATGACCGGTTTGGCGCGCGCGTTGGCCGTCCGAATGATCCGTTTCTGCAATACGGGGATGTCGACCAGCGGCGTCTCGACGCCGAGGTCGCCACGCGCCACCATCACGCCGTCGGAGGCATCGACGATCTCGTCCAGGTTCGCGGCCGCCTCCGCCTTCTCGATCTTCGCGTAGAGCGGGATCCTTGACTCGGAGAGCATCTTCCGCGCCTCCGACAGGTCCTTGGCCCGGCGGACGAAGCTGAGCGCGACCACGTCGACGTCCCAGGCGAGCGCCGCTTCCAGGTCCGTACGGTCCTGGTCCGTCATGGCGGGAAGACGCAGGTTCGTGCGTGGGACGTTGACGCCTTTTCCCTCCACGAGGAGGCCGCCGGTGACGACGCGGCACGTGACGTCGGATTTCCCCCGTTCGACGACGGTGAGCTCCATGCTCCCATCGGCCAGGAAGACCGGGTCGCCGCGTTTCACGTCGCGCAAGAGCCGCGGCTCGTCGACTGGAATCGCGCCGTCGGCCGCCGCCGCCGCGCCCACCAGGCGCACCTCGGTCCCGGCCGTCAGCTCGAGGCGGCCGTCCGGGAGCCCCCGCACCCGGATCTTCGGGCCGGCAAGGTCCACCAGCACGCCGGTGGGGCGTCCCGTCGTCTTGCCGGCCTGGCGCACGGAGTCGATCCATGCGCGGTGCGTGTCGTGTTCGCCATGCGCGAAGTTGATGCGGAAGACGCTGACGCCGGCCTCGACGAGGTGCCGGATCCGGTCGGCGTCGCCGGAGGCGGGCCCGAGCGTCGCGATGATCTTGGTGCGCGGCAGGGATTCGTCAGGGATGGGGACACCCGAGGGTCGCATCCTCCCGGCACCGGATGGCCTTTTCGCCTTAGGACCGGCGGCCGGCGACGTGGAGACTGCCGGCCTCGCGTGCCCACGCGGCCCATTCCGGATCGTCGTACGCACGGTGCTTGGCCGCGTCGAGGTCGGGCTTGACCTGCTTGGCGGTCACGTCGACGAACCCGGCCTCCTTGAAGGCGCGCCGCCATCGCGCCGACGTCCACCGGGTCATCGGCACGCCGACGAGTTCCGGCCAGTCCTCGCTGTACGGGTTCTCCTCGTAGTAGTCGACCATGAGGTCGAACGTGCCGCCGGCGGCCAGGGTACGGTGGATCTCGGACAGCGCGTCCTGCGGACGGGCCAGGTAGTAGAGGACCTCCATGCTGAACGCGGCGTTCACCGCGCCGTCGGCCACGGGGATGCGCGTTGCGTCGGCGCGGAAGACGAGGTCGGCGGCGCCTCGGGCGCGGGCCGCGACGTCGGCGCCCGCGTCGAAGGCAAGGACGGTCAGGTCGCTGCGGCGCGCCTTGGTGTGGCGCGCGGCCCAGCCGATGCCGCATCCGACGTCGAGGAAGACGCCGCGCGGCGGCGGGTCGATGGCCTCGAGCACCGTCCGGGCGGTGGTCAGGTGTCCCTCGCCCATCGTGTCCATGCGTCCTTCGCGCGCCCACGCGTCGAAGACGTCGGGCGCGCCGCGGCCCCGGCCGACGAAGGATACGTTCGGGTCGGTCGTCATGGGAGGATCGAAATGGGGCGAGCCGGACTTGAACCGGCGACCTGCTGATCTTCAGTCAGCCGCGCTCCCAGCTGCGCCACCGCCCCGTCAGAAGGGAGACCAGGAGGGGGCCGCGATTGAGGCGTCCGTATTTAAGGACAAGGGTGGCCGGGCGCGGTGGCGCCAAAAGACACTTGAAACCAGAGCGAGTGCCCCGGCCCGATGGCATCCAAACTCGTACCGATTGCCCTGGGAACGCTCGCGCTCTTGCTACTGGTGGCTCCGACGGCTTCGGCGGCCAGCGTGTCGGTGACGATCGTGGCGAAGGAGAACTGCGCCTCCTCGACGTACTGTTTCGAGGTCACCGCGGGCGACGTCGCGTCGATCCAGCCCGGTGACGAGGTGACCGTGACGTTCGAGAACGACGGTACCATGGACCACAACCTGTTCGTTGCTGCAAGCGGCGACGCGACGCCCGGTGGCGACACGACGCAGAGCGTGGCGTTCGCGAACACGGAGGACCTCGACGCGGGCAACTCCACGACGCTCACCTTCACGGCACCGGCCGATGCGTCCGGGTTGTACTATTGGTGCGACGTGGCCGGCCACGAACAGCTCGGCATGTACCTCGAGCAGGCGTACCCCGGAGGCAACGGCGACGGCGGCGGTTCGCCGATGCCGGCGTGGACGATGCTCGTCGCGTTCGCGGCCGTGTCGGTGGCGTTGGCGCGCCGCCGGCGCGCCTGAGACGCCCGGAACGGTCGCCGGCACGGGAAGACGGGGTCCACGGGGCCCACCGGAAGCGGGCGCGAAACGTTGAAACGCGCTTCCGTCTTCCTCCGGTTCGCGGGGCCGTTGCGACGGCCTCCTTGGGCCTCTTCCAGTCGTGGACGACGACGGACCCGGGCCGCCGCCGGGGCGGCGCCGGTTCTTCGCGTCCCCTCTTCTTGGCCAGGCCCACCAAGGTTATCACGCGCACCGGGAATCCATCGCGGGATGGGCGCCGTGGTCCGGGTGGAAGGCGTGTCCAAGTCGTACGGGGCGCGCGCCGTGTTGCGCGGCGTCGACCTGGAGGCACGACCGGGGCAGGCGCTCCTCATCGAGGGCGCCAACGGCGCCGGCAAGACCACCTTGTTGCGGATCCTGGCCACGCTGTCCCGGCCGTCGGACGGACGGATCCGAATCGGAGGCGACGAAGGGGACGACGCGGCGACGGGGCCGAAGGTCCGGGCCCGGATCGGGTTCGTCGCCGACCGGCCGCTCGTCTATGACGACCTGACGGGGTTGGAGAACCTGCGTCTGGTCGCCCGCGTCTCTGGCATGACGCGCGCGCAGGCCGACGAGGCGGCGGCCGGTTGGCTCGACCGGTTCGGGCTGGCGCGCCGCGGCGGCGAGCCGGCCGGGTCGTATTCGCGTGGGATGCGTCAACGGTTGGCGATCGCGCGCGCCTTGGTGGCGGACCCGCCGGTGCTCCTTTTGGACGAGGCGGCCGCGAGCCTAGACGCCGACGGCCGCGCGGTGCTGATGGACGTGCTGACCGAACGCAAGGGCGCGACGACGACGCTGGCCGCCGCGCACGAGGACGACGCGTTGCGCGCGTGGGCCGACCGTCGGCTCCGGCTGGTCGAAGGACGCCTGGTCGAGGAGGACGGTCCGTGAGGCGGTTCCTCCTCTTGGTGGGAAAGGAGCTCGTCGTGGAATGGCGGCGGCGTGAGCTTCTGGCCGGTGGGCTCGTGCTGGCGTTCCTCGTGTTGCTGGTCGGCAACCTCGCGTGGGGCGAGCTGGGCCGCACCGAGGACGTGGCGCCGGGCGTGTTGTGGGTGGCGTTCGTCTTCGCGGCAGTCCTGACGCTGGGCCGGTCGATCCATGCGGAGCATGACCGGGGCACGTGGGACGCGCTGGCGGTGCTTCCCGTCGAGTGGGGCACGATCTTCTTGGCGAAGACCACGGCGAACCTGTTGGTGTTGGCGGTCGTGGAGGCGGCCACGTTCGTGGGGTACGGCCTCGTGTTCCGCACGGACCTGTGGCCGGCGGTGCCGGCCCTGCTGCCGACGGTGGTGCTGGGAAGCCTGGGGATCGTCGCCGCGGGCACGCTCTTGAGCGGGGTCGCCGCGCACGGGCGCAACCGCGAGATTCTGCTGCCGGTCCTGTTGCTGCCGGTGTTGTTCCCGGTGCTGATGATGACGATCCAGGCGACGCAGAAGGTCCTGTTGGGGCTGCCGTGGCAGCGGACGGTCGACGAATTGGAGCTGTTGGCCGCGTTCGACGCAATCTTTTTGACAATCGGGTGGCTGACCTTTGACCACGTCGTGGGGGACTGAACGATGGCACGGTCCGTACCCGGCATCGACCGGTTCCTCCTCACCGTCGCTGCGTTCGGCGGCGGCCTCCTGTTGTGGTTGGCGCTCATGGAGGCGCCCAGCTTCGTGGGCCGGGCAGGCTTCACGGCGCCGTTGTCCTGGAAACTGTTCTTCTTTCACGTTCCGGTGGCGCTCGTCGGCTTCATCGCGTTCGCGGTGGCGCTGGTGGCCAGCGTGCAGTACCTTCGTACGCGCGGCGAGGCGTGGGACCGGCACGCGGTGGCGGCCGTCGAATCCGGCGTCCTGTTCACCGGCGTCACATTGGTGACCGGCATGCTGTGGGGTCAGGCGGAATGGGGCGTCGCGTGGCGGTGGGACGATGCGAAGCTCGTCGTCGTCCTCGTGTTGTTCCTGGTGTACGCGGCGTACCTCATGCTCCGCCGGGAGATCCCCGAAGCGTCGGTCCGGCGGCGCGTGGCGGCGGTCTACGCGATCGCCGGCTTCGCGACGGTGCCATTGGCGTACGCCGCGCAACGCGTCTGGGCGAGCTTCCACCCGACCGTCTTCGGCACCGCCGAAGGCGGCATCACGACGCCGGGCGTCATGCCGTTGTTCGTGTTCGCCCTCGTCATCTTCACCGCCATCTACGTCCTCTTCCACCGGTGGCGTGTCCGCATCCTCGTCTCCGAGGCACGCCTGTTGCGCTTGGAAGCCGAGCGGGAGGCCGTCGCATGAGGCGGCCGCTGTGGGCCGTCGTCCTCCTGGCCTTGCTCCTACCGACCGCTCCGGCGGCGCCTCCGGCGCCGGGCGCCGCGTGCGCCCCGGTCCCGGTCACCGAAGACCGCGAGTCCAACGACGCATTGGGACCGGTCGACGGCGTGACGACGGAGGCGGGCAGCCAACAGTTCGTGGTGCGTTGGGAGCCTGTGCCGAACGCGCAGGGGTACCGCGTCCGCGTCCACGAAGGCGACGATGGACCCACGCGGGTCTTCGAGACGAGTGGCGTCGAGTGCCGCGTGAGCGCCGTCAACGGGCGCCTGTACGCCGTCGACGTCGCCGCCATCGACCAGACGGGTGCGCTCGCGCCTGCCAGCGATCCGGAACCGGTCCGGCCGGCGTTCGAGAACGACTTCCTGTTCCTGACGCTGGGCCTCCTGTCCGTCTGGGCCGGGCTGTGGCTGTACGCCGTCTTCCTGGTGCGGCAGCAGCGCCGCCTGGTGCGCCGGTACGAAGCGCTTTTCAAGCGGCCCGGCGCTGGGGGCGAACCGTGACCCGACTGGGCCTCCTACTCCTGCTCGCCGGCTTCCTGTTGGTGCCGTCCGTCAGTGCGCAGACGACCGAGCCGTGCGTGCCCGGCGTCGCCGAACACCGAGTCGACCTCGTGGACACCGGCGCCGGCCTCGACGCGCGCGAATCGCTCACCTACGATTTTTCCGGCACGGCCCGGACCGGGGACCACGCGAACGTCACGGTCGGGTTGGCGCGTGACGCCCTCGACGTGACGGGCACGCTCGACTACCAGAACGGGTCGACGTTCGAGATCCCGGCCGACGCGCTCACGGTCGCCGGCGGCGACACCTCCGAACCGTTCGTCTCGTTCTCGACGATGGACGTGACCGACCAGCCGGCGCCCGACGCGTTCCGGGTGGAATTGGCGTACCGACTCGAAGGCAGCGACGTCTTCTCGAAGACCACTGCGTGCGCGGCGGCAAGCCTGGTCGTCTTCGCGACGCCCGCGACGGGCTCCGATGCGACCGGGCCGAACCTCGGGGACTTTGTCGCAACCGGCGACGGTCGGTTGCACGCGACGCCAGGCGCCGTCGGCGCCGGCTTCCCCGTCGTCGTCACCTTCGTCGAGGGCGACGCGCCCCCTCCGCCCATCGAGGACCTGACCCAGTACGTGTGGGGCGCCGCCGGCCTGCTGGTCGGCCTGTTCCTGATGTACGTCGTCATCAAACAGGGATGGGTCCGGATTCGGCGGGAGAAGAAGTTCGAGAAGGGTGGACGCATGGAGGGTGCCGCCATGTTGGAAGCGCGCCGCCGGACGCTGATGGCGGCCTTGAAGGAGCTGGAGACGGCGCATGAGGCCGACGAGGTGGCCGACGAGGCGTACTCGCCTCTGAAGGAGGAGTACAAGGCGCAGGCGGTGCGGGTGCTCCGGTCGCTCGAGGCCCGGAAGGAACCGGCGGACAAGGAGTGAGGCGGCGTGGTCCTGACGCGCGACTGGCATCCGCCAGTGCGTGTGATGGGCTTGATGATGTTGAGCGCGGGCGTCCGCCTGTTCATCGCGGCGGGCCTGGCGTTGGTGCCGCTGCCGATCCCGGACGTCGACGTGGCGGTCGTCGAATCGGTCCGATGGGGCTTGGTGACCCTCTTGTTCCTCCTGTCGTTGATCCCGTTGACGCAGTTCTTGTGGGTGGCGTTCAAGAACGCGCGCTTCCCGACGTTCCAGGTGGCCGAGGGCGTGGCGTACGCGGGGGCGGACCGGCCGGAGCCGCCGTTCACGCCGTCGGCGCCCAAGCGGTGGTTGCGGTGGGTGTGGGTGGAGGGGTCGCTGC
>CAZXJU010000099.1:0-7276 GCA_964641035.1 uncultured Halobacteriales archaeon
AGATGGGGCACCAGGGCGTCCCGGTCGGCCGCCGCCAGGTCGAACGGTTCCAGGAACGCGTCCACGGACTCGTAGGGCCGGCCGGCGACCGCCTGTTCGGCCCGGGCGCCGCCGATGCCCGGAAGCGCTGCGAACATCCGTGCGTCGGCGGAGTTGATGGGAAACGGCGCGTGGAACCCGGTGACGCTGCGTTTGCCCCAGGACGTGACGACCACATCGGTGAACGCTTCGAGCGGCAACGCGTAGGGGACGCCGACGAGCAGCGGGTACGACCCAATCTGGCGGCCGAACGTGACATCGCCGTCGCGCGCCTCGAGCCACACGTCGCGCAGCCGGGTGCCGACCGGGAGCATGCGACGCAACAGCTCGTGGTCGATCTCGTCGCGGACGCGCCGTTTGAACTCGAGGAAACGCCGGTGCCCTTTGGAGTCCAACGGCTTCTGCCCGCCGGTCATCGGCAGGATCTGGCGCAGGTTGATGCGACGCAGCAGGAGGCCCTCGTCCCGCAACGACTCCAGGAAGGCGAAGTCCTGGTCGTGGCTGCCGGCGGATTCGCCGCGGAGCCCGGCGATGAAGTTGAGGCCGGGAAGCACGTGCGGCATGCCGTTGGCGCCGCGGGCGCCGCCCTCTTCGTTGAGGATCCGGACCGCGGCGCGTACTTCCTCGGGCGTCGCGTTGAGGTTGTTGCGCCGGGCGACCTCCGGGTCCGTGGATTCCAGGCCGAAGGCCGCCACGTTGCCGGGTGTGGTGTACCGCACGAGCAGGCGCGTGATGCGGCGGGCCTCCTCGGGATGCGTTGCGATGACCGCCGGGTTCGCGTTGTCGATGTGCAGTACCCGCAGCCGGGGGGCCGCGGCATGGATCTCGGTGAGGAGCCGTTCGACGGCGTCGGGGTCCGGCTTGGGCCGGTCCGTGGTGCCCAGTCCTTGGGTGCCGTAACAGTAGAAGCACGTCTGTCCGCCCAGGCGGAAGTTGCGGACGCCCTCGTCGTGGAGTCGGCGGACCTCCTCGCCGACGTCCTCGGGCCGACGGACCATCGGTTTGCCTTCGCGCGGCTCCATGCAGAACTTGCAGCCACCTTCCGCGACATACCGGACGCATCCGGTGTACGTCTCCAGCTCGGCGATCAGCGGATGCGGGAAGTCGGGATGGTCGCCGACGACGAAGGCGCCGGCGCGCGCGAACCGCTCCCACTCGTCGAGGGTGCGCCGCCGCTGCAGGGGGCGACCTTCGGAGTCCTTGGTCCGGAGTAGGAGCCGGCCGCCGCGCTCCACGAACGCGTCTTCAGGAGGCCGTTGGTCGTAGGCCTCGTACCGTTCGCCACGCGAATCGGCCGCCGCGACGCGGCCTCGAAGCCAATCCCAGACGTACGCGTCCGCGTCCAAGGTGGCCATGCCCGCAAGGTACGGTTTCAGTTTGTCGCGGTTGGCCGGCAGCTGGCCGCCACCTTCGCTGAAGCCGTACACGGCGCACGCCCCGCCGAGGATGATGTTGCCTGCGTTCTTCTTGGCGATCAGTTTCGCCTCGTCGAACCGGACGGGTTCGCCACGCAGGTACTTGCCCGGCACGAGCGCCGAGGCGTAGAGCACAACGAGGTCGGCTGTGTGGATCTGGCGTCGCACGTCGACGTCGCCGCGGTACGCGTCGATCGTGGCGTACGACAGGTCGTGGCCGGCCTCGGTGACCGCGCCGGCGACGTACCGGACCTGCGGCGCGATGTAGGGCGGGACGCCGAAGTTGGCGGGCTCGTCGACGTATCCGTCCAGGAGGGCGACGCGCACGGGGCCTCATCCAGGCGGGCGCGTACATAACCGTTTGCCCGCCCGGCGGCCTGGCCGTCTCAGCGAGGCCCGCATTCAAGCCCGTCACCATAATCGTCTTATACCGTGGTACGCCGTCTCTCGATTTGGTGCAATGGCCATGAGGAACGTCATCTTCCTGACAGTCTTCCTAGCGAGTGCAATGGTCGTGGCCGGCTCGGCCACGGCGACGCACGACGAGACGCAGGAGGCCAAGGACCTCGTCGACCAGACGCTGCGCGACAGTGGCGTCGGCGACCGCGTCGACCTTTCCCTCGACGAGGGCGAAGCCAACGGCGACGGCGCGGGGCCGGGCGCAGGCGCCGGCGGCATCGCCGGCGGCGTGCTGGCCGCCGTCACCTACGTCGGTGACGTCGCGCAACAGGCCGGCGAAGGCATCCTCACGATGGGGCTGGGCCTCGTCGCATCCATATTCACCGTCTTCTCGACCGGCGGCGACACGGCGTCGGCCGCCTTTGGTTCCGTGATGGCGCAGCCGATGGAATCCGCCGGCATCGCGGCGTTCGTCGTCGCAGCCACCGCCGGCGGCCTCGGCCTGCTGGGCCTGATCCAACGCTACGGCAGCCTCGGCGCGGTGCCGCTTTTCAGCCGCATCGCAAAGAGCGAGCTCCTGGACAACGACGTCCGGGCCGAGATCTTCGAACTGATCAAGCAGAACCCGGGGATCAACGTCTCGGAGATCGCCCGGAGGCTCGACATCGCGTGGGGCACCGCGACGCACCACTTGCAGAAGTTGCGCGCCGAGCGGATAATCGCGATTCGGCGCGTGGCGAACCAAAAGTGCTACTTCCAGAACGGCGGAAGCTACACGCCGCAGGAGATGGACGTAATGTCCGCCACGAAGAACGAGACGGCGAAGCGAATCGCCGAACTCCTGGTCAAGGCGGGGCCGCACTGCCACCGCGACATCGCCGAGTCCCTCGACGTGAGCCCGGCGCTGGTCAGCTTCCACATGCGCAAACTCCTGGACGCCGGCGTGGTGGAGAAGGAGCGCGAGGGACGGCGTACGATCTTCTCGGCGGTCGTCGACGCGTTGACGCCCGAGCCGCGCGCCACGGCCGCGCACTGAACCGGCCTTCGGCATCCTTTTAGTGGGGCTTCGAGTTCGACGGCGAGTCCGAGGAAGGTGTGGATGGTGGTCCAACCGAACGTGGTCGTCGGCGCGGTGGGCGTCGCGGTCGTTCTCATCGTCGGCACGGTCCTAGTCCAGAACTGGGAGGCGTTGGCGGAGATCGACGACTTCCAGGTCGACGTGGTGACGGAAGAGCACCAGGGCCAGTTGGCGGGCACGACGGCGGCCGGTTCGACCAGCGAACGGACGTTCAACGTCCCACAGCCGAACGTCACCGTCCTCACCGGCCAACTGACCTGGGAGGACAACACGCCGCCGGACGAGGCCGCCGAAGTGACGCTCACATTGTACCGCCCCGACGGCCGCCAGGTCGTGGAGGCGACGGGCAGCAGCGGCGTCAAGGGGTTGGACTTCGACGTCCGGTTGGCGGAGACGCCCGAGGAGCGGACGTACAAGGATACGGAGGAGACGGCCGACGCGAAGTTCGCCGCGGATTACCCGCCCAGCGACGACGGCACGGGCCAATGGCGGTTCGAGGTGTCCGTCCGGTACGGCGGGACGAGTCCGCTGGGCGCGGGTTCGGTGGATTGGCAGTTTGACGCACAGTGGGAGAATTGGAGCGCGTTCCTCCAAGAGGTCCCGCCGACGGACTTCCGGGTGAAATGACGTGGCGAAAACCGACGGCAAGAGCACCCGGCCCCAGGGGCTGGCACGCCTTACAATCAAGAAGCCGGTGTCCCAGCTCGTCGAAGAGGGGACCAAGAAGAGCGGGTTGAAGAAGACGCTCGGGCCGTTCAGCCTGACGATGCTCGGCCTGGGGGCGATCCTCGGCGTCGGCATCTTCGTCCTGACCGGCGTGGCCGCGCGGGAGTTCGCCGGGCCGGCGGTCGTCGTCAGCTTCATCCTGGCCGGCATCGCGGCGGTGCTGGCCGCCCTGTGTTACGCCGAGATGGCGTCGATGATCCCGGTCAGCGGCAGCGCCTACACGTACGCGTACGCCGGCGTCGGCGAGGTGATGGGGTGGATCATCGGATGGGACCTGATCCTCGAGTACGCCGTCGGTTCGATGGCGGTCTCGATCGGATGGTCGGGGTACATCGCGGGCATCCTGGAGACCGTCGGCATCACCATCCCGCAGGCCTTCCTTCATGGACCGTTAGAGGGCGGAATCGTCAACGTGTTGGCGATGTTCATCGTCTTGGCCGTCACGGCGTTGCTGGTGGTGGGCATCCAGGAGTCGGTGAGGGTGACGAACGTGCTGGTCGTGGTGAAGGTCGCCGTCATCGCGTTCATCATCGTCTTGGGCGCGTTCTACATCGACCCGGAGAATTGGAAGCCGTTCTGGCACGGCCGGGAAGGCCTCTTCGGTGCGTTGACCGCCGGCGGCGTCGTGTTCTTCGCGTACATCGGGTTCGATGCGGTGAGCACGGCGGCCGAGGAGACGAAGAACCCCAAGCGCGACATGCCGATCGGGATCCTGGCGTCCGTGGGCATCAGTACGCTTCTCTACTTGTTGGCCGCGGGCGTCATCACCGGGATGCAACACTACACGTTATTGGACCTGGAGGCGCCGTTCGACGCGGCGTTCAAGTTCGTGGGTCTCCCATGGGCCGCTGCGATCATCTCGATTGGGGCGGGCGCCGGCATCACGAGCGTCCTCATCGTGTTGTTGTTGGCGCAGCCACGGATCTTCTTCTCGATGTCCCGCGACGGCCTGCTGCCCGCGTTCATCGGCAAGACGCATCCGAAGTATCACACGCCGTGGGTCGCGACGATCATCACGGGCGTCGTGGTGGCCGTGGTCGCCGGCCTGACGCCCATCGTGATCGTGGCCAGCGTCACCTCGATCGGGACCCTGTTCGCCTTCACGCTGGTCAGCGCCAGCGTCATCCTCCTTCGCTACCGGGACCCGGACGCGGAACGCGGCTACAAGGTGCCGTTCTTCCCGTGGCTGCCGGCGGCGGCGGTCGTCGCGAGCGTGATCTTGATGTTGTCGCTGCAGTTGGTCACGTGGCTGATCTTCCTCCTGTGGTTCGGCTTGGGGCTTGTCCTCTACGCGATCTACGGCTACCGCAAGAGCAAGCTGGCGGCCCAATTGGGTCTCCAGGTCGAGGAGCCGGCCGCGGCCGGTACGGAGTAGGCTACACCGCCGGGGCAGAGATCCAGTCGTACAAGCCTTCGGCGTCCTCCTTCGTAAACGAGGTGCCGACCTCGGCGAGGATCTTGACGCCCTGCTCGAGGCTCGTCGACGACGTCCACCCGATCTCTCGCTCGAGTTTCGACGTGTCGGCCAGCGTCTCCTGGACGTAGTTCTTGAGGGGGTTGTCGACGTAGCGCGGCTTGACGTCGGTGCCGAGCGTGTCGTTGACGACGTCGATCATGTCGTTGAACGAATGTTCGACCCCCGTGCCGATGTTGTAGACCTCGCTTCCTTCGGCGTCCTTGATGATCATGATGATCGCTTCGACGAGGTCGCCGACGTACGTGAAGTCGCGTGTCTGCGTCCCGTCGCCGAATACGATGGGCCGGACGCCGTTGGCGATCGACCAGAAGAACTGGCTGATGTTGTTCGCGTACCGGCCTTTGTGCTCCTCGTACGGCCCATAGACGCTGAAGAAACGGAGGCCGTTGGCGCGCACGCCGTACTCATGCCAGTACGTGTGCGCGGCTTGCTCCATCGTGAACTTGCTCAGTTCGTACGGCGTGGCGGGCAGGATCCGCATGTCCTCACGGAACGGCTTCTCGCAGCGCGCGTAGAAGCTGGAGGTGGACGCGTAGGCGACCGGCAGGTCGTGGTTCCGGGCCAACTCGAGGACGCTCAGGAATTGTTCGTAGTTGGCCAGGATGCGCTGGGGCGTGTCCTGGGAGTACATGGGCGCGCTGGTGTATCCCGCCAGGTGGACGACACGGTTGATCGGATGTTCGTCCGCCACGCGGGCCAACAATGCGGCGTCCGCCGCGTCGCCGCGGACGCGTTGGCAGTCGACGCCGTCCAAGTTCTTCATCGTCCCCAAGAATTCGTTGTCGAGGACGACGACGTCTTCGCCTCGGTCGACCAGGGTCCGCACCAGGTTCGTCCCGATGAACCCCGCGCCGCCCGTCACGAGCGTCGTCTGGTCGTCGCTTGCCGACATGCGGACCTTCCTCCGGGCCGACGCACCGACGCGCGGCGGCGCTTTTGAACTATTTGGGGCGCGGATGAAGCGGACGCGGCCGCCTGGCGGGGTCAGTTGCCGTTGCCCTTCCCGTTGCCGTGGCCGTGTCCGTTTCCTTGGCCTTTTTTATCGTCGTCTTCCCGGTCTTCGTCCCGGTCGTCTTCGTCGAGATCATCGTCGTCGAAATCATCGTCGTCGCGGTCGTCCGCCTCGTCGTGCTCCCGGTCGTCGAACCGGGGCGGGTCGATATCGTCGGAACGCTTGTCCACATCTTCCAGCGTCGCCGCGTTCGGGGTGAATCCGGAAGGAGCCGACGTGAGTGAGGCCGGGCCGGCGGCCGCGTACGTAATGAGCCCTCCGATGAGCAGGACGGCGACGATGATGTTGACCGCGATGCCGACGAGGTCCCACTCTTTGACGGAAGGCCGAGACATGCTGCTTCAAGGACCCGGCGCACCACAGATAAGGATTTTCGAACAGCTGACAATGTTTTCCGGCACAAGGAGCGAACGGCGGGGGCGCCATCGCCTGGCCTGGATCTTCCCCCGCCAGCCGCCGCTGGCCTATCCACGCTCCGGCATCGACTCCCTGAAATGCGCCACGTCGGCACCGCGTCCGGCTCACGCGGGCGAGTCACGTCCGCCGGCCTTCCTCGACCCGCTTGCCACATCGCTTCGGCCCGTCTGGAGTTTCGTGTCGTGGTCCAGCGCCTCCCGGATGATCTCGTAGACGCGCGGCCGCCACAAGTATCCCCAGTGGGTCAGGTAGTCGACGCGGATGTTCTGGGCGCCCTCGAGGTGGCAGCTGGTCGGCGGCACGACGACGCCGTCGGTGACGCTCCATACGGAGGTGTATTCGACCTTCCCGTACGCCTCCGGCTCGGCGTTCAACTCCTTGAGGAACTTGCTTCCGGGGATGGTCTGGCGGGCCACCTTCGTGACCGGGAACGCGGCGCTGGCCCAGGTGCCATGGTGCGGGGTCCCAAGGGTGACCAGGTCGTGGACCTTCTTGTCGCCGCCCAGGAACCGGACGTAGTGCCGGGCCGCAAGCCCCCCGGCGGAATGGGCGATGATGTCGATCCGCCCGTCCGTCGTCTCCTCCGGATGCATCTCGAGGTGCGCCTCCACTTCCTGCGCGATGACGGCGGCGGCCTTGCGCAGGTCGCCGAACCCGAAGAACGGCAACCGGAGCTCGTGGACGTGGAACCGGTCGCCGCTCAGGTAGCGTCG
>CAZXJU010000100.1:0-7217 GCA_964641035.1 uncultured Halobacteriales archaeon
TCTTGCACGTGGGCCTCGAGGTCCCAGTCGACGTGGAACCCGGCGCCTTCTTCGTGCGCTGGTCCCGCGGCGTCTACGAGATCCGGCTTCAACGTGCCTCCGACTGAACCGTACCCGCCCGACCACCCGACCACCGCCCGTCCCGCTCCTGGGGGCATCCCGCCCCCGGGGTGTGGGGCGACCCCGCTCACGCCAGAGCGACCTGGACGGCGGCGCGCGCGTCCACCAAGCCATGGCCTTTGGCGTAATGGCTTCCGTTATACCGCACGTCCGAGTAGGTCGACGAGTAGCCGCCTCCGTCGCCGAAGTGGTACGCCGTCGATTCGAGGATCGCTTCGACCTGGGCCGGCGACAGCGACGGGTCGGCCTGCAGCATGAGGGCGGCCACGCCCGCCGCGTGCGGCGCGGCCATCGACGTCCCGCTCATCTCCACGTAACTTGCGAAGAGGCCGAGGCCGTTGAGCGACGCGAACGCCTTCGTGCTCGTGATGCTCGTGCCGGGCGCCATGACGTCGGGCCAGGACGACGGCACGTTCGTCTGACCGCGGCTCGAGGAGGACCGGATCACACCGTCGCGCGTGCCGGACTCTTGGTCACTGTACGCACCGACCATGATGACGCCTTCCGCCGGGTTCTGACCCTCGCCGCTGGTGCGGATGGACGACCCGTCGCCGCCGCCGTTTCCAGCGGCGAAGACGACCACGACGCCTTCGGAGACCAGTTCACGCACCAGCCGGCTCGAATATGCGTTCGGGTCGTATGAGGTGCCCGTCGTCCAGCTGTTGGTGACCACGCGGATCGGCGGGTCGACCTTATCATGGTTCTCCCGCACCCACGCCAGGCCCTGGTTCGTCCACAGCGTGGTCGAGGCTTCGCCGATCGCCAGCCCATACAGCTTGGCGCCCGGTGCCACGCCCGTGTGGCCCGCGTCGACGTTGCCTTGCCCGGCCACGATGCCCGCCACGTGCGTGCCGTGGCCGCTGGTGGTGTCCGTGTTCGGAAGCGGAACCAGGTTCAGCTGGAACGAGATGCTCTCGATCTTGTAGTTTGCGATGACCGTCGGGTCCGGGTGGATCCCGGTGTTGTACGGCAGATCGGGGTGCAGCGCGTCAATCCCGGTGTCGATGACGGCAACGCCAATCCCTCGCCCGTCGATCGGGTTGCCGGACGCGTCCGTCAGACCCGTCAGCAGGTCGTCCAACCCGCCGGCCCGAATCGCCTGCTTCGAGGTGTCGAGCGTCATGTCGACTTCCTGGACGAGTTCCATGTATTCGACGTCCGGGTTGGCCGCGATGTCCTGGATCTGCGAGAGTTTCGCCTTGACGTACGCCGCGTCGTCACCTGGGAAGACGTGGAGGACCTGGACGCCGAGGTCGCCAAGATACGTCGCGATGGTCGCCGTCTGGCCGGCCGTGTACTGGATGATGATCTCGGCCTCCCTCTGGAGGAGGTCGACCGTGTCGTTGACGATCTGCTGTTCGTCGCTGGCCGCGTCGCCCAGGTCGGGCGCGATGCCGTTGGTCACGTTGTCCGTCTCGTTGCCGGTGCCCGTGTCGCCGCCGCCCCCGCCGCCGTCGCCACCGCCGCCGGAACCGCCGGAACCACCGCCACCGCCGGAAGCGCCCACGTTCGGTTGGCTGTTCGATTGGCGCGCCGGGTGCTTCGCCTCCGCGTCGTCCTGGAACTCCGGCTGATTCGACTTTGTGAACGAGGACTCGGCCGACCCGTCTGGGCCCCGGTCGGGTTTCTCGTCGTACTGGTGAAGGTAGACGCTGGCCACGTAGGGCCGGAAGGCGAAGCCGCCGTCGGTGGCCACGACGCTGCTGTCGACGTCGATGTCGAACAGGACGGCACTCGACGTCGTGTCGAGGCCGCTGCGGCCATGTTCGAGGTTCAATTGGGCCTCGGGGATCTCCAACGCGAATTGCTGGCCGTCGATCGTCCCGATCGCCTGCGCGAAGACGATTCGGACGGTGCTGTGGTTCCCTTCGGCCACGAACCCGCTGGCCACGCGCAACGACTGCGTAGGCCCACGCAACTGCAACAGGTCGAAGACCGGCGCATCGACGTGCAAGGCGTGCGCCTCCTCGCCCACGTAGACGCCGGAGACGGTCAACTCGAGCGCCGTCATGTTGGCCGGCAGGTCGGTAAGGAAGACCTCGACGTATTCGCCGGACTCGGCCGCGCCGTCGTCGCCCATCCACCAGTACGCCGCGCCACCGAGCGCCACGGCCACGAACAAGCCCGCCACCGAGAGGCTCACGATTCCGCCCGGACGCGCCCACCACGGACCGCGGTGCTTGTTCGCGCGGCCTGTCGACGCGTCCGCCGACGGCCGTGCCTCGTCGGCGTTTTCAGTGGACCGCGGTTGGCGCGACGTTGACGCCGCCCGCACCGCATCCGATAGGCTCTTTGTCATTTGCAACCGCTCCGCGACACTCGACCAAGCTTGCTATCTCCCCCCCTCGCATTGATTAGGGTTCAGACAAAACGTTATAGGGGACCTGCCGTCGGCCGGGACCTATTTTAGGAGCGGGTGCGGAATTTCCGTTCCCGATGGACCCATTGCCCGTCGATAGCGGTGGCGTGGACCTTCGTCGCGGCGATGCCGCCTTCCTTTTTCCAGTCGCCTTCGACGACGATGAGGTCGGCCGCACGGCCTTTCTCCAGGACGCCGCGGTCCTTGTCGGCGTGGATGCCGAAGGCCGCGTTCTTCGTGTAGCATTCGAGCGCCTCTTCGATCTTTAGCCGCTGGGCCGGGAAGGGCGCGTTGACGGTCTGTTCGAGCCCGAACCATGGGTCCAGCGGCATGCAGTCGCTGCCGAACGCGATCGGGATCCCGTCGTCGTACATCTTCCGCAGCTGGTTGGTCTCCTTGTACCGCTTGTCTCCGAACCGGTCGGAGTACATGCCGTCCTTCTCGGACCAATCGCCGCCGAGGAAGTTCGGCTGCATCGACACGACCAGGCCAAGGTCGTTGGCCTTCTGCCAGTGCTCCTGGCGGCCCATCTCGAAGTGTTCGATCCGGTGGCGCAGCCGTTCCCGGTCCTTCTTGGGAAGCAGCTCCATCCGCTCCAGCACCTGGTCGATGGCGGCGTCGCCGATGGCGTGGACGCTGATCTGCAGCCCGCCGTCCTGCGCCTGGTCGAAGATCTCCTGCAACTGCTCTTCCGTGTAGTTGAGGCGGCCCAGGTTGCCGCCGTCGTCCCCGTACTCCTTGGTGAGCGCGGCGGTGTGCGCACCGATGGAGCCGTCGGCGAAGAGTTTCACGCCGCCCAACCGCAGCGGCGGCGCGCCGAACCGGGTCTCAAGCCCGAGGTCCAGCATGCCCTCCATGGCCTGGACGTAGGGGGTCGCGGTGACCTTGAGGCGGAGCTTGCCGCGTCGGTGCAGCGTCTGCCAGCCGCGGAAGTACATCGGGTGGACGAAGTCGTGGACCGATGTGATCCCCTTCTCGACGGCCAATTTCTGTGCGGTCGCCGCGGCCTCCGTCGCGTGCGGAACGGGCGTGGGATAGACGCGGTGGAGCTCGAGGCTCGCCTGTTCGACGAGCCAGCCGCGTTGTTTGTCGACGCCGTCCAGGACGCGCGCGACCTCCTCCATGGCGATCGAGTTGGCCACGGCGACGTGGCCGTCGATCCGGCGCACGATGATCGGGTGCTCGTCGCTGATGCGGTCCAGCTCTGCCTTGGTCGGCCACTCCTTCTCGTCGGTCCATGTGGACTCGTCGAACCGTTCGGCGAGCACGAGTTCGCCGGGTTTGGCGTCCTTGGCGGCCTCCCGGACCTTGCGCAACGCCCCGCTGCGGGTTTTCACGGTGTCCAGGTCGACGCGCCGGGCGAGGATCCCTTGGTGGACCAGGTGGGTGTGGCCATCGATCATCCCAGGGAGGATTCGACATCCGTCGACATCGAGGATCTCCAGGTCCAGCTTGCGGGCCTTGGTCATGGCGCGGTCTTCGCGCCCGACGAATTCGAAGCGGCCCCTGTGGACGACGACCGCCTCGGCGCGGTCTCCGAGGCTGCGCATCGTCCATACGTCCGCGTTCACCAGGGCGAAGCCGTCGGCCATCGGCCGGGTCATGCCGGCGGTGGCCTATATGCTAATCGTTAAGCCGGCGCAAAGGAACCCGGCCTTCGACCGGAGCCCGATTTCGTACAGGGTTTAACAGTCCGGATATGGTATATTGGTAACAAACCCGCTCACGTTCATCGGTCGCATCGGCTCCACACGAACCGGATGGATAACACGATGGGTCACAAAATCCCAATAAACCCCCCCGCCGCTGTTTTCTTTCCTCGCTCGGACGGGATGGGTAGGAAGCGTGCGCTTTCGGTGTCCGCCGGGTGGGTCACGTGGAGGGAACCCGGATGGCTATAAATACGGCGCAACGGAAGGACACGCGTAAGGCAAACACGGTTACCAAAGAGACCACATCCCCCAAGGAGCAAACATCGGGTCCTGAGGCGCGGATGAAACCAAAAACACAGACCGAAGGCCAGGGCCTCTCGTTCCCCCGCCATTTCACCAGTCCCGGCGAGAACGTGTACGACTCAATCGAGTGGACGACCCGCTCCAGCGTCATCAAGGAGCCGGACGGCACCGTCGTCTTCGAGGCCAACGACGTCGAAGTGCCGGCCTCGTGGGGCCAATTGGCGACGGACATCCTGGCGTCGAAGTACTTCCGGCGCGCGGGCGTGGAGCACCCGGAGACGGGCGAACTGGGCCCGGAGACGAGCGCCCGGCAGGTCGTGGACCGGATCGTCACGACGTTCCGGAAGTTCGGGGTCGACAACGGGTACTTCAAGACCGACGAGGACGCGCAGAACTTCGAGGACGAACTCCGGTTCCTCTTGATCACGCAGCGGGCGGCCTTCAACAGCCCGGTCTGGTTCAACGTGGGACACTATCATTATCACGGCATCGAGAAGGACGGCGACCAGTGGGCGTGGGACATGGCCGAGGACCACGTCTACGAAGAGAGCAACTACTACGCGCGTCCGCAAGGCGCCGCGTGCTTCATCCAGACGTGCGAGGACCACATCAACGGCCCCAACGGCATCATGGACCTGGTGGCCAAGGAGGCCCGCCTGTTCAAGGGCGGCTCGGGCACGGGCACGAACTTCAGCCGGGTCCGCGGCAAAGACGAACCGCTCTCCTCGGGCGGCAAGTCCAGCGGGCTTCTCAGCTTCCTGAAGATCCTCGACGCCAACGCCGGCAGCGTCAAGTCCGGCGGCACCACGCGCCGCGCGGCGAAGATGGTGATCGTGGACGTCGACCACCCGGACATCGAGGAGTTCGTCGAGTGGAAGTGGCATGAGGAGGAGAAGGCGAAGGTGCTGCTGAACGCGGGCATCGGGCTGGACGCCTCCGGCCGCCCCGACTTCAACGGCGAGGCGTACCAGACCGTCAGCGGCCAGAACTCGAACAACTCCGTACGAATCACGGACGCGTTCCTCAAGGCGGTCGAGGAGGACGCGGACTGGGACCTGATGGCGCGCACGAGCAAGGAACCGTGGAAGACGGTGAAGGCGCGCGAACTGTGGAACAAGATCGCCGAGGCCGCGTGGCACTGCGCCGACCCCGGCGTCCAGTACGACGACACGATCCAGAAGTGGCACACGTGCTCCAACACGGAGCGGATCCATGCGACGAACCCGTGCTCCGAGTTCGTCTTCCTGGACGAGACGAGCTGCAACCTGGCGTCCATCAACCTGTTGGAGTTCTTCCACGACCAGGACGGCTTCGACGTAGAGGGCTTCCGCGCCGCGTGCCGGACGATGTTCGTGGCGCAGGAGATCGGCGTGGACCTCTTCAGCTACCCCAGCAAGTCGATCGCGGAGCGGACGCACAAGACGCGGCCGCTGGGTCTCGGCTATGCGAACTTGGGCGCGATGCTCATGTGCATGGGCCTGCCGTACGGCGGGGCCGAAGGGCGCGCGGTGGCGGCGGCCGTCACCGGTGTAATGCACGGCGAGGCGTTCCTGACCAGCGCCAAGATGGCGGCGGTCAAGGGCCCGTTCGACCTGTATGAGGAGAACCGGGAGCCGATGCTGAACGTCATCCAGATGCACCGGGAGGCCGCCGTGAACACGGAGGCCACCGGGTCGCCGATCCCCGACGTCATGGCTGGCGTCAAGCCGGACCGGTGGTTCGAGCCGGTCGCCAAGGAGTCGACGAGCATCTGGGACGAGGTGCTCCAGGAGGGCAAGAAGCACGGGTTCCGCAACGCGCAGGCCACCGTGTTGGCACCGACGGGCACGATCGGTCTTTTGATGGGGTGCGACACGACGGGCGTGGAGCCGGAGTTCAGCCTGGTCAAGTGGAAGAAGCTGGCCGGCGGCGGGTACTTCCAGATCATCAACGAGTCCGTGCCTCGGGCGCTGACGAACCTGGGCTACTCCGACAAGGAGGTCGCCGAGGTCATCGACTACGTGCGTGGCACGAAGGGTGAGGACGGCCAGGTCGTCGAACCGGGCAAGGAGACCGTCGAAGGCGCGCCGCACCTCAAGGAGGACCATTACGCGGTCTTCGACTGCGCCAACCGGTGCGGCGACGGCGAGCGGTACCTTCCGGCCGCGGCGCACCTGGAGATGATGGGGGCGGTGCAGCCGTTCCTGTCGGGCGCGATCAGCAAGACGGTGAACCTTCCCAGCGAGGTGGGCGTCGACGACATCAAGGAGACGTACGAGTACGGCCACAGGCTGGGCTTGAAAGCGGTCGCGCTCTACCGGGACGGGTCGAAGTCGAGCCAGCCGCTCTCCTCGAAGAACGCGGACTCGGAGTCCGAGTCGGCGACGGTCCAGGTGACGACGAAGGAGCCGACGGGCCCCCAGTGGGGCGAGGTCGTGTCGCTTCCCAAGTTCACCGACAACATGATCAAGCGCGAGACGACCGTCTTCGACCCGAAGCTCGGCAAGGTCAAGGTCCACATGATGTTCCGCGAGGATCCGCGGGGCCGGTTGATGGAGATCTTCCTGGCCGTCGGCCGCAACGGGTCGAGCGTGTACGAGTTCTGCCGCGACCTCGGCATCGCCTGGTCGAAGCAATTGCGGCTCGGGTTGCCGTCCAAGGAGTTGGCTCTCAACCTGTTGGGCGAGAACGGGACGGTGGCCGGGCAGACGGACCATCCGCTGATCAAGAGCTGCCTGTCAATCAAGGACTTGGTCGGCAAGATCATCCTCTACGAGTACCACGCGGTGACGGACTTCATCGAC
>CAZXJU010000101.1:0-7183 GCA_964641035.1 uncultured Halobacteriales archaeon
CGCGGGAGGCTTCGGCGTCGTGTCCGTCGACATGCGCGGCCACGGCGACGCCCGCGCGACCAGCCAGGCCCGCGTGCACCACATCGACTACGAGATCCAGGACGTCATCGCCGTCATCGACTGGGTGGCCGAGCTTGACTGGGTGCTGCTCGACGGCGACGGCGATCCGCGCCTCGGCGCGCTGGGCAGCAGCTACGGAGGCGGCTACCAGCTTTTGACCGCCGTCTTCGACGACCGTCTGGACGGAATCGCACCGGAGATCACGTGGAACAACCTGCCGCAGAGCCTGGCGCCGCAGATGGCGATCAAGAGCGCCTGGATCGACCTGCTCTACTTCGGAGGACGCGCGCAGGCCAACCTCCACGAATCCATCGACCAGGGCTTCGCGTGGGCGCAAGCGACCAACACGTTCCCCGACGGGTCGGAACCCGGAGAACCCGACTTCCTCACACCGTTCACGAAGTCCAGCCCGTCGACCTACCCGGGCGCGATCGACATCCCCACGCTCATCATCCAAGGAGCCAACGACACCCTGTTCAACGTGAACGAGGCGATCGCAAACTACCGCCTCATCGAGACCACCGGCGCCCCCGTGCGGCTGGTGACGCACTTCCAGGGCCACATCCTCAACACGAACGGCACGCTCAGCCAGGCCAGCGCCGCCGGAGAGCACGGCCTGCAGCCGCCCAGCGGCCCCAGCCCGTGCGGCGACATCGACGAGATGACCGTCGCCTGGTACCAGAAGCACCTGATGGGCCTCGACGTCGCCACGGGCGCCAAGGCGTGCTTCGCGCTCGACGGGACCACCGTCGCCAGCGCCGACCGGCTGCCGTGGCTGCTCACGTCCCACCCGCTCGACGACGTGTCGACCCTGCTGGGAGTACCGGACCAGACCGCCAGCGCCACCGTGTTGGAAGCCAGCCGGTCCACGTACCTCGTCGGCACGCCGTACCTCCAAGGCAACGTCACCACCACGGCCGCCGACACGATCGTCTACGTGACACTGACGGTCGACCCCGCCGAAGGCGAAGGATACGTCCTCAACTCCCAGGTCACGCCGCTGCGCAACCCGGACGCCGGCGCCGGCAGCAGCCAGAGCTTCTTCCTCGAACTCGGCGCCGTCGCAGGCCACCTGAAGAGCGGCGATACGCTCTCGGTGACCGTCAGCTCGTCCGATCCGCAATACGCGCACAACCAGGCCCGCAGCCCCGGCACCGTCGACCTGACCGGGCTGGCCTTGCACTTGCCGCACGCCGCCTGATCACGAACCGTCGACGGCCTCACGACACAACGCGCGAAGCTCATCGTCGAGCCCGCGCGCCCGATGCCGCAAGTCCTGCCGGAGGATGCCCTGCGCGGCCTCCGGCGACCCGGCCACGTCCGACGCGACGCCACGCACGGCCGCGAACCACGGCTCCGTGCCCGGCCGGCCCGCTGCGCCGAGCGCCAGCGGCTCGGACATCGGGCGAATCTGGTCGTCACGAATCGCCCGATGCCACAGCAGCACCGGGCCCAGCAGCGCGGCGCCCCGTCCGGCCTTCGGCTGCGGCCAGTCGCGCAACGCCTCAGCCAGGAACCAGGCGACCATCGCCTGCCGCTGCGTGACCCACTCGCCGGCGTCTTCGGGCTCCTCGGCCGCCCGGGTCACGAGACCCGCGTCGAGGTCCTCCGCGCGGTCCCGCACGTCGTCGCCCAGTTGGACGCTGGCGCCGAACAGGTCCGCGGAACGCGCCGCGTTGCGGGCCGCGACATCGGCGTCCACGAGGTATGCGTAGAGCCGCAACGGCAAGCCAGCGGTGAGGGCGCTGGCCCGCACGTACTCGATCAGCGGTGGCGCTTCGTCCCACCCGTGGCGGGTCCGGAGTCCGTACCACGCCGAGTCGAACCGCGCCGTGACGCGCTCACGGACCGCGGCCGGCAACCCATCAATCGCGACGTCCAGGTCGGTGCGCGCCGTCTCGTCCGCCTCGACGGCCTCCTGCCACGTCTCCGGTACGTGTTGCTGGTCGGCCGCGTCGTCGATGCGGCGCGCCGCCCGCCAAAAACACGCCCACACGTCGCGCGCCTCCTCATCGAGAAACGCCTGCGGCGCCAAACCGAGCGCCACGTCACCGCGTCCGGCAAGCCATGCGCGCGCCTGGTCGGCGCGTTCACGGAGCGGGGACGCCGTGACGCACCGCCTCCCCGCCGGCCCCGGTCGCCTTCGCTGCCGGGCCGGAGGCGGCCGCCGCCGGCCACCGCGTGGCGAAGCCGCCGAGCGCCAGGTTCGCCGCCATGAGGCCCGTGATGCCGAAGAGGCCCATCCATAGCAGCGACATGCCGGGCAAGACCTTCGCGGTCGAGCGGACGCCGACGACGTCGCCGTCGGGCGGGAAGATGCCTTCGGAATGGTCGACGAGCGTCTCGCCGTCCTCGAACTCGAGGACCGTGGGGAACAAGTAGAGGTCCTGGCTGGCGTACCGGACAACCGTCGTCTTCGCATCATAATGCCAGCGGACGTCGTCGGGCACCTTCCAGAAGACGAGCGTGGCCGGCCCGAGAGGCTCCCCGTCCCGGTAGACCTGCACGTGCACGCGGAACTCGTCGGGGGTCCCGTCGGCCGCCGGGTCGACGCGTTCGGTGTCCACGATCTGGAACGCGTAGCCGGCGAAGGCGCCAGCCGGCTCCCCTTGCCCGAAGGCGATGAGGGTGGGCGCCTCGACGCTCTCGTAGGTGGCGAACGCGTAGCCGACGAGTCCCAGCACGAGGACCAGGTGGAGCGTGTAGATGGCGCTCTTGCGGAGCGTCTCCCGGTTGCGTTCGACCCACGAGGCGCGCCCGGGCAACGCGGCCGGCAGCCGTTGGGCGAACGCGAGGACGGCGATGCCGGCCAGGACGCCAAGGCCGTAGGCGAAGGCGGGGATGAGCAGGAGGGCGCCGACGCGTGCGACGGCACGGTCGTCGCGTCCGCGCAGCAGGACGCCGCAGGCGATGGCGCCCATGGCGGCCAAGAAGCCTGGCACGGCCCATCCCCACGGCAGCGCGGTCGCGTAGCCGGGCAGGCGCAGGGTGCTGGGCGGGTTGGCCCAGTAGAGCATGCCGGCCAGGCCGCCGACGACGAGGACGGCGCCCAGGACGCGGCTGCGTTTCTCCGCGCCGCCGGGTTTCCGGCTGGTCTTGAGGATACGCCAGAGGGCGCCCGTGCCGGCCAACGCCAACGCGGGCAGGGTGAGCGCGACCTCCCAATGGTCCGGCAGGATGAGAAAGCCGGCCAGGCCGGCCAGGAGGGCGCCGCCGGCGGCCATGACGCCGCGCTTGGGTCCGAGCCATGGAAGGAGGAACAGGAGGCCCATGGCCAAGAGGATCGGTAGCGCGACCCAAGGGGCGCGGGCGTCGTAGGGTTCGCGGCTGTACCCGTTCACGGCCATCATGGTCAAGAGGAACGCGACGAGGAAGCCGAGCGACAGGAGAAGCACGCCGGCGGCGAACACGTTGCGGGCGGTGACGTTGGCGACCATGCCCCGGCCCGCCGTCGGCCGGGGCGCCTCGTCGGTGGGGCCACCCAACGCGATCCACGCGCCGAGCCCGCCCAGCACGATGACGAGGCCGACAAGGGTGCTCTGGCCGAGCGAGAGCCAGTGGAAGAGTTGGAAGGCTGCGCTGATCGTGAACAATGTCTGGAGGAAGAGGAGGGCGACGAGGCCGGCGCCGACGGCGACCCATGCGGTGCGCCAACGGGTCCGACCGGGTTCCGCCATGTTGCGCACGCGGCCGATGCCGACGGCGACGACGGCGGCGACGAGGCTGGCGAAGAACAGGGCGGTCAGCGCTTGGAGCAGTTCGCCGGTCTCCAGGATGAACAGGAAGCGTTGGAACGGGTCGCGGGCGAAGCTCTTGCTCGGGTCGGTGAAGGCGTGGACGCTGACCCAGAGGCCGGTGCGGGTGGCGACGGTGGCGAAGAGCGCGGCGGGCAGGGTGAGGGCGCCGAAGAGCGGGGCGGCCGTCGGGAACCGGCCGCGTTCGTAGTACAAGAGCGTATGCAGGAGGATGGCGACGGGGAACCATGCGAGCAGGTTCGCCGTCTCGACGGGGTCCCACGCCCAGAAGCCGCCGAAGTTGAGCGTGTAGTACGCCCAAAGGCCGCCGAGGCCGAGGCCGAAGGTGGAGACGAGGAACGCGAGGCGGGCCCAGGGTCGGACGGCGGGCGCCCAGCGGCGGTCGCCGGTGGCGATGTTGACCACGGCGCCGGCGAACAAGAGGCCCGTCAGCGCGTAGGCGACGAACTGCATGGGCGGATGGATGATCATGAACGGGGTGAGCAGCACGGGCTGCAGGCCGTTGCCGTTGGGTTGGACCTGCAGGAGGTACGGTTCGGTGGCGGCAAACGGGTCGGAGACGAGCGTGACGGCGAGGAAGAGCAGGACGAGGCCGGAGAGCACGATCTGGAGGCGGAGGCGCAGTCGGGTGACGCCGGCCGCGTCGGCCGCGGGCGTGGCGCGCCGCAGCTTCCAATCCATCGCCCATGCGGCGAGGGCGAGGAAGGCGGTCCACATGACGAGGGTGCCTTCGTTGCCGCCCCACAGGCCGACCATCTTGTAGTACCACGGGTAGTCGAGTTGGGTGTAGGAGTGGACGTAGGCGTAGGAGAGGTCGGCCAGGAGGAAGAGGACGCTGAGGACAAGGAGGCTGGCGGTGGTCAGGCCGGCGCCCCAGGCGTAGGCGCGCGCGGCCACTTGGTCCCAGGAGGCGTCGTGGCGAGGTGCGAAGAGCCGGACGGCGAGGGTGACGGCGTAGGCGCCGGCGGCGCCCGCGAGTAGGTACGTCGGCCACGTCATCGGGCGTCATCCTCCGGCGGCTGGCGGACGCGCGGCACGATGAGGACGACGGCGACGACGATGCCGGCGGCCACCGCGAGCCCGGCGGGGTCGGCGGTGCGCAGGTATTCGAACGGGCGGTCGAGGACGCGTGTGCTGGTCACGCCGTGGGCGTTCGCCATCTCGTCGAGGGCGCCGTCCCCGTAGACGCAGGTGGGGCACCATGTGGCGGTGTAGTATTCGAGCAGCACGCCGCGGCTGGCCTGGATCGTCGGCCCGTCCTGGGTCAGGAGGAACGTGGCGGCCTGCAGGATTTCGCGCGCCTGGAACGCGCGGCTTTGGGCGTCCTCGTTTGCGACGAAGGCGACGACGCCGAGGCGGTCGACGGTCCACGCCGGGTCCAGGTCGAACGCGGCGCCGAAGGTGACGTTCTGGTCCTGGTTCAGGGTGGCGGACGTGGTGTTGCCGATCGCGCGGACGGTGAACCGGTGGAGGTCGACGCCGTTGCCGCCGTCGAAGCGGATGTCGTCTTCGAAGAGGACCAGCCGGAGGCTGAGGTTGTCGCTCTCGATGTCTACCTTGGCGGTGGCGACGGCCTGCGCCATCACGCGGTCGTCGACGAGCGCGGCCTGCAGGCCGAGTCGCAGCGGCGCGTCGACGTCGCGGCGGGTGTTGAAGTTCGTCTCGTACGCCAGGAACGTGTCCTGGAAGTTGGTGGCGCCGGCGATGGTACGGACGCCGTCGAAGACGGCGGTGGGGTAGAGGTACGAGTCGTACCGGGCGGCCATGTAGTCGATGGTGCCGTTGGGCGTGTCGGCGTAGCCGACGCCCCACGGGTCGCCTTCGGGGTCGGGCTGGGGATGGTACGCCAGCACGTGCAGGTCGCGCGCGTTGACGTCCTGGACGGCGCCGGGCAGGCCGCCTTCGTGGCCGAAGGCGACGGCTTGGGCAGGCAGCATGAGCCCGAGCAGGACGACGGCCCAGAACGCGTGTTTCATGGCCAGGGGTGCCCCAGGAGGGCGTCAGGAGGCGCTCAGGATGCCTCCGGGCTATTAAGGAACCGGTCCCATCGTTGGAGAAGTCAATCCTCGGAGCGGTCGGGGCGGGGCGAACGGGATGCGCGACGGTTGCGCCGTCGTTGGCTGCCTCGAGAGGTGGACGCTAGCCTTCGTGCCGTCCCCAAAGCCTCGGGTCGATCCGCAACGGTTCGAAAATCTCGACGTGGTCCCAATCGTCGGACGCCGGGTTCAACAGGACGTTCGTGCCTGGCACCACGGAGCTGGGTACCTGGCATGCCAAGGAACCGGTCGATACCCATCGCGCGACCCGGTCGTGATCGTCCTGCCCATCCGGGAGATGCGTGACCTGGGTACCGGGGACCTCCGCTTGGTGGAGACGAAAATGTTTGAGGTCGACCGTCCGGAGGTTTGCCGCCAATACCTCGAGCACGGCCAAGGCAGGATGCTCGCTCGTGTATACGATGGCGACGCCCTGGGGATTCCACCGTCCACCATGGAGTCGCGCGCCTTCTCCGGTCCAGGCGTCGCGTGCGAACGCCTCGTCGTGCACCCGCCAAACGCGCATCAGTAGACGCCGTGGCGCACCCGACCGATCAGGGCCTCGGTTTCCCGTGCGCCGAATTCGGTCCCGCACGCTTCGGCGGGCGAACGGCCGCCAAGGCGCGGGTTCGGCTCCTGCATCCACTCGGCGGCCCGGTGTACGTCGCGGAACAAGTCGGTCGCCGCGTCCAGGGCACGGGCCAGGCGCGCGATCCGCTCGGATTCGTGATCGGCGAAGCGTCCTTCGGCGAACCGGCGGTTGCCCGTGGCCGGAGGGATGTGCGCCCAGCGGAACAACTGGGTCTTGGTCCATCCGCTGGCCTGAAGCAGTTTTTTTACTTTGGATGCGGGGATGCCCGAATGGATGACGTCGCCTAGCGCCACGCGGCTTTTCGCTTCCACCCCGAGGCTTCGGATCGCCTTTTGGCTCATATGATAGACAATGACCTATCAAACGATATATAGCTTTGCCGGGGCGGCGGCGGGAAACAGGCCCGACAACAGGCGTTGCGTCCGGAGCGAATCAGCGCTCATCGTCGACCGCCGGGCTCGGCGGGCGGGGCCGGTAGAGCGCGGCGGCCGCTGCGAAGACGAGGATTGTGATCGTGATCGTGACGATGCCGAGGACGCTCGCGAAATCGTACGGTCCGCCGTGGACGAAGGGGTGGTTGTTGACGCTTGGCCAATAGTCGAGGACGACGTCGAGCGCGACGAGCCCGAAGACGACGCCGAAGGCCCAGCGTGTCGGCCGGGCGCGGCGCAGGTCGTGGTGGAACGCGAAGACCTGCGCGACCATGCCCCAGTGCAGCCAGAAGAGGAACCACCGGAGGA
>CAZXJU010000102.1:0-7086 GCA_964641035.1 uncultured Halobacteriales archaeon
GAACGGTTCGTCCAGACGTGGACGAACCCCACCAGCGTCGGACAAGGCTTCGCGCAGTACGTCCGCCACCATCCGCGGGGCCTGGCGTACTCGTTCCTGGCCGGCGTGTCGTTCGCGACGATCGCCCTCATGTGGGAGGGGTTCCCGTACGCGTTGGCGGTCTACGCCATCTACTACTTCATCCAGGTGCTCGTCAACCAATTCCGGAACCGGGATTCCACCGGCGACCTGCTCAACATGCTGGTGCTGATGGGCACCATCCTGTTGATGGCGCTGCCGTTCTACTGGATGCACGGCAACGTCCGGTCCACCGTCACCGCCAGCATCTACATCATCGCCGGCCTGCTCGTGCTCAGCTACGTCCTGGTCGCCACGCGCGACCTTCCGTGGCTGATCGTCGTGCCGAGCCTGGCCGGCGTCGGCCTCGTGGGCCTGTTCCTCGTCACGGTCGTCTTCCCCGACATCGGACGGCAGCTCTTCACCGCCAACGGCTACTTCGTGCAGGACCGCCTCTATTCGACGATCGCGGAGGCGCAACGCACCGACCTGGGCGTCTTCGTGTTCAGCGTCGGCTTCATGACGTTCTTCTTCGCGCTGGTCGGCGTCGGGTTCCTCGTGGCCCTCATCGTGAAGAATTGGGACCGCAGCCAGATCTTCCTTCTCGGTTGGAGCGTCGTGGCGCTCTACATGGCGTTCGCCGCCAGCCGTTTCGTCTACAACGCCACGCCCGTCCTGGCCGTGTTGGGCGGCTGGGTCGTCGCGAAGTTCGTCGGGTGGATGGACCTGCGGCAGTCGAGCCGCGACTTCAAGAGCCTACGCCACGACGGCATCGGCCGCGCCACGCGCGCCACGATGACGCCAAAGGTCGTCTTCGGCGTCCTCGTTCTCGTGTTGACACTCATCATCCCCAACCTGTGGTTCAGCGTCGACGCCGGCATCCCGGGAGAGTTCCGGTCGCAGGCGCTTCGCGAGGACCGTTTCCAACGCGACCTGGTCGAGAACCGGACCGGGGCGTTCGGACAAGGCTTCCTCGGTCCGAACTGGATCAACGTGTACGGGTGGCTGGCCGAACGGGACCATGAGGACCTCGACGGCGACCCGTTGGCGCCAGAAGATCGGCCGGCGCACGCCGCCTGGTGGGACTACGGGTTCTGGGAGGTCGCGCTGGGACACCATCCGACCGTCGCGGACAACTTCCAGAACGGCTACCAGGTCACCGGCCGCATGATCGCGGCCCAAGACGAGCAGGAGATGCTCGAATGGATGACCATCCGTCTGCTCGAGGGCGACAAGAAACAGGCGCCGTTCGGCTACTCGGACGCCATGCGCAGCTACCTGGACGACTTCCGGCCCGGCTTCGCCGAGCAGACCGAGCCGTTGGCCACCGTCAGCGGGTACGACGAGTTGCAGGTCCTGTTGCGCAATACGACGACGGGGCTCGAGGAGACCATCGAGCTGTATGAGAGCGTGAAGGCGGCCAGCGGGACGAACATCGGGTACTTCCTGGTCGACGACCGGATGCTGCCGTTCGACGACCCGCGGACGCCGAACATCGATTCGGGATCCATCTTCTACGCGCCGGTGTTCCTGGCCAACAAGAACCCGGACGAGTTCGTCCAGACGGTGTACGTGGCCGGCGGCAACGAGTACTTCGTCGAGTCGTACGCCGTGGACGAGGACGGCGAGGTGTTCCAGTTGGAGCAGCCGAAGATCGTCGACCCGACGGGCCGCCAGTACTTCGCCTCGGGCGGGCAATTGTTCCGTGCGACCCCGGACGGGGACCGGATCGACTACGGGTTCAACCAGGGCGTAGGCCTTTCCATCCAGTCGGTGCGTCTGGAGTTCCACCAGGCGTTCTACCAGACTATGTTCTACAAGGCGTTCGTCGGCGGCGAACGGCCGATCCAAGGGAACCTGCCGGGCGCGTTCAACCCCGGCCAGGACCTGGCGCACTTCCGGCTTGTCAAGCAGGCGGGCGACCCGTTCGGCGTGAAGCTCCTCGAATATTATCCGGGCGCCGTCGTCACGGGCCGCGTGGTCGACGAGACGGGCGCGCCGGTGACGGGCGCCGAGGTGTTCGCCGTGGACGACCTGGGCATCTCCCATCATTCGAACACGACGGGTGCCGACGGGTCGTACCGCGTGTTGGCGCCGTTCGGCATGGCGGACGACAACGGCACCGTGTTGCCGACGCGGATCGAGGTCCGGCAGGCGGGCCAGCCGTTGGCCGGCACCAACGTGACGGTCTCGCGCGCCGCGGCGATGCGGCATGGCGACTACAATCTCACGGCCGACGTGGAGATCCGGACGGGGACGGTGGAAGGGTTCGCGTACCTTGACCGGAACCACAATGGCGCGTTCGACAACGAGACGGACGAGCCGGCGGCGGGCCTAACGGCGGAGCTGGTCGACGGCGCGTCGACGACGACGGGCGCGGACGGCCGGTTCACGTTGGCCAACGTGCAGCCCGGCACGTACCAGGTGCGTGTCAGCGGCGCCGACGGGTATGACAATGCGACGCGGTCGGTGAACGTCCAATCCGATGGGACGGCGACGGTGGACCTGGGGTTGACGGTCAGCCGCATCGCGGTCTCCGGCTCGGTCACGGGTCCGGACGAGGCGCCGATCCCGGCGTACCGGGTGAACTTCACGGCGGTGCAGCCGTCGGTGGATTATGCACAGAATGCGACGACGTCGGCGGACGCGGCCGGGGACTTTTCGACGGAATTGTTCCCAGGCGAGTACACGGCGCGCGTGCAGCATGAGGGTACGGTGTACACGACGAGCTTCACGTTGACGGTCGGGCAGGACCCGGTGGCGTTGCCGGCCTCGGAGTGGACACGGTCGTCGGCTTAGCGCGACATAACGGTCCAGACGGCAAGCGAAAGTACAATCGTATCGGTCCGACGAAGCCGGGGTGCATCATGAATGCCAACACGCCCCGGCCCAACCTGGCCTTAGCCCGAATCGACGAATGCCAGTTCCTGCCCCGCTGGAGGAGCACCCTCCAGGCCGCCTACGTGTACCGCCGCTGCGTTCTGTCTCGAGGTCGCAAGACCGAACACCGCATCGCCCACGGCGTGGACGTCCCAAAAAAAACCCCCGGGAGCTATTCATCCGCGGCGCACCCTGGTATTACGAACCCATCCGGAATCGCCTGACGGTCCGCACCCCACCCCAGATTCGGGATGCCGGCGCCGCCCTCAGCCTCCATGTCGTCGGCGCATGGTCCACGGCACGCGTGCCGCCGCCGGCCTTCGTGACGCCCCGCGACGGGTTCGCGGGACGACAACGTCCGTGGTGAACTTGGTACAATCGCCCTTGGCTGCTTCGACACGAGTCGCGGGCGGGCCAACCTGGACGGCGGCCAACGGCTTGTCCGACGCTGGGAGCCTACCGCTCTTGGACCCAAGAGGCGACGCGCGCGACCAGGCGCTTCTTTTGGGCATCCGTTACGGCGGCCGCCTGCACCATCTGCGTTACAATCCGCTGCTCCCTGGGCGTAATCACACCGTCGCTGAGGACGTCCTGGATGCTCGCGACGACGTCGTACGGGAGCCCGCCGAACTCGTGATGGATGATGCCGGCCCGGACGCGCGCTAGCGCTTCGTCCACGTGAGTCATCACGATCGCATAGTGGCTCTCGCGGAGCTTGCCCCGTCGGAGGCCCGTCTTGGCTTCGTGCCCTACTTCCCGGATGGCGGCCTCGCGGGCGCTGGCGGGTTCAATGTCCTCGGCTGCATCGAGCTGGCTTAGGAGTGCATGGAGCCGCCGGCGGCGCCGGGCGACGAGCAACCAGCCGCCCAGAGCAAGTAGCAAGGCGAGCACCACGCCGCTGATGTCCCAAAAGGCGCCGAAGCCGAACGGGGACGCAAGCCACGCGGTGCCACCCGCGGGAACGTTCTCGCTGGAGGTGCTCGCGGGATCGAGCCCGAACGCCATGCCTTCATGGGATGGTACTGCGTCCGTACGGTGGACGGTCGCGGCGCCCGCGACGGGCGCCTCGATCAGGAAGGACGCCGCGGCCAGTTCATCGGCCCAGACGGGACCCGGGTTCGTTTGTCCAAGGCACGCGTGCGGGACGAAGAAGGTGATGGCGGCGCCCGATGAGTTGGCGCCGGGCGGCCCGGCCTGCAGGGGATAAAGAACCGAGTCGCGCGGGTCGCGTGGGGGATCTTGGAAGACCGCTGTATCGGTGCTGCAGAAAGCACTGTGCCCTGTCCCGTCGCGAAGGTACCCGAACATGAAGTCGCCGTCGGCGGTCCGTGCGGCGGCCGCGTACAGAATCGCATCGTACCCGGCCGGAATCGCCACGCGGTCGGGGTCGTCGATTGCCAAGGACAACCGCGTGAGGTCGGAACGGATCGCCTGGAGCTCCACGCCGACCAGGTCGAGCTGGGGATGGTCCCGTTCGTCTACCAGAAAAGTCGGCGCCCGGACGTCTCCGGTCGGATCTTTGACGCCAGTAATACTTCCTGGGCGGACGTCCGATTCGTGCTCAAGCCCGAACCAATGGGCGTCGGCGGTTACCTGGTCAGCATATTCGAAGCGGTAGGCGCTCACGTGCGGATCGGTCCCAGCGGTCTGTTCCACAGCGTGGATCATGTCGGCGTAGTGGAGCCCCATCTGTTCACCGGGGCGGAATGCCTGAAGGTCGGAGCGCGATAAAACCAATCGGATTTCGCCCGGGGCCCCGGCGGTGATTTCGACATCAATCGGAATCGAGACCCAATCGGTGTACTGCCAATCGGTGGGGTAGCCAGCCCACGGGTACCGAATGCCGTCGCGGGCGTTGTACCCGACCTCATACAACTGTCCGCCGGGCAGGCTGAAGACGACCTGGTGGACGTGATCAACGGGCACCTCCTTGACGTCCGCGACCCGGGCGACCAGGGCCAGGTCCGTAGATGTCTCTTCGGCCCAGATGTCCAACAGGTCCATCTCCGGGTCACGCGTCGGCCCCAACTTGGTGCGCTCGCCCGTGTCGTTCCGGTTTGGATACCCGGCGGCGGCCTGGGTCTTGATCACGTAGCCTGTTTCCCCGCGCGCCTCGTCGACGTAAAAGTCGTTCACGCCGGGGCGGATGTGCTTGCTATCACCGCCGGCGAGGCCGCCATAACCGACGGTCGTGCGCGAATTCCCGAGCGGATTTTCCGACGTCCAAGTGGCCGCTGACACCCAATCGAGGCGCGTACCCTCCGACGTGCCCGCCAGCGCTTGCCGGGGAAGGAAGACCCGAAGCGTTGCCGGGGCGCCGAATTCGACCTCCCAGGATACCGCGTAGAGGCAGTACCACCATTGATTACATCCCACGTCGCAATTCGGATTTTCCTCCGGCGTCAGGGCACAATCCCACGCGCCCACTGCCCACGCGCTGAACATCCCGTCGTCCTGTCTGCGGACGATGTCCGCGTACTGGTAGAAGGCGCCTTCAGGCTGCCAAACGATCCTCCATCCCGCTGAAGACATGCCGGGCCCCGGCGCGACCTGTAGACCACTCCGAATCGAGTTCCGCAACCTGGATCTCTACTACAAGGTGATCCGGATTGTCGCGCATTGCAACACCCACGATGTCCAGCGCCGGCGGCGCCTCGACACCTCCTCCCGAGGGCGTCGCGACTTCGTCCCTGACCTCGAAACAGGTCTGTTGCAGGGGGGCGGGCACGTAGTAGCAATTTCGGCCCACCTGCCAGTACACGGAATCCGCGGTCCACGTCCGAGCATCCCCGGGCGGGTCGGTAGCCACGACCTCAGAGCCGGCCGGGTCGTCCGACCGGGGCGCCAACGGAATCGCGTCGCCGGCACCTGGATTCTGGAGGCAGCCGGCGAGCCCGCCTGCTGCCAGCATGACCGCAACGATGGAGATCGCGAAACCCCGCGTCAACCCGCCACCAACCTTTTGGAGGGCGCTTTCTTTACATAAAATGGTTCGGGTTGAGCGAACGGGCCAATCCCGAGGGTACGGCGCGCCTGCATGCGCTGGGACCTGACCGCGCAAGTAGCGTTAGATGCTGGTGCCGTAGATCTCGTCGAGCCGGTAGTCTTCGGGGTCGCGGTCGCCGATGGCGATCTCGAGTTCGATCGGCGTGATCATGGGTTTCGGGTAGCGGCCGTAATCGTCGATGGCGACGCGTGGGCATGCGGTGGAGACGAAGGCGTCCAGGTGGCGGAAGTTCACCAGGTAGTCCGGGCTGATCTGTTTGAGGAGGATCAGGGTGGCGCTGCGTCCGCGCGCCTCGATGCGGCGTTTGAGGGCCTGGGCCATCTTCCATCGCAGTTGGCCTTGTTTGGAGGAGGCGACGACGCCGAAGGTCTTGGCGTCGCGGACGGCGGAGATGGCGCCGTAGCGTTGGCGGAGGAAGCGGTCGCGTTCCTCGTCCATGGTGCGGACCTCGTTGTTGTAGGGGTCGGCGCAGACGATCTTCTTGGACGTGCTCAGCGCGAGCCCCAGGGGGTGGAAATAGCCCGAGCCGATGTAGAGGTAGGAGTCGGCGTCCTTGGCGGCGGCGGTGTAGTTGCAGCCGAGGACCTGGCCGGCGGTGGCGACGCGCGCGTCGCCGTCTTGGATGACGGGTTCGTAGCCGGCCTCGCGTAGGATCCGGGCGACGTCGGGCAGTTTGTGCAGGTGTTGCGTGGTGCCGATGACGCCGACGCGTTCTCCTTCGAGTTCGTCGAGGGCCAGCCGCGTCACCGTCTCGACCTCGTGGGTGCTTCGGGCGGCGACGAAGTGGACGGGGATGCGTTCGAGTTTCTTGAGGTGCGGCATCTCGGTGTGGCCGAAATGGATCAGGGCGTCGGCGCCGATCTTCTCCATCTCGTCGTCGGCCAGGTCGCACGCGCCGTAGGATGGGTCGGCGCTGACGACGACGCGGGCGCCGGTGGCCGCCTCGACGGCCTTGGTGACGGGGCCGTGGAAGTCGCGCAGGCCGTCGGGGAATTGAAGGGCGACGAGTTTGGCGTCGTCCTTCTTGAGCTGTTCGAGGACGGGGTCGAGTTCGAGGTCGTAGCCGAGGAGGTTCACTGGTCGACCACCTCGACGCCGTCTTGGGTGACGTGGATGCGGACGAGGGCGGCGACGGGGGCGCC
>CAZXJU010000103.1:0-7032 GCA_964641035.1 uncultured Halobacteriales archaeon
GGCGCGGCCGCCGGTGGCGGACCGGATGGCGCTGGCGAAGCCGAACATCTCGGCCACGGGTGCCTTGGCTTTGACGATGACGGAGTCCGCCTCGGTCTCCATGTCCTCGATGACGCCGCGGCGTTGCTGCATCTCGCGCGTCACGTCGCCCATCAGGTCCTGTGGGACCTGCACGACGACCTTCTGCATCGGTTCCTGCAGGATCGTGCCGGCCAACGTCATCGCACCGTAGATCGAGTTGCGGACCGCCGGGATGACCTGGGCGGGACCGCGGTGGATCGCGTCCTCGTGGAGTTTCGCGTCCTTGAGGGTGACGAGCAGGCCTTGGACGGGTTCGGCGGAGCGCGGACCACGGGTCACGACCTCGTCGAACGCCTCCTGCAAGAGTTGCTTCGTCTCGTGGAGGTACTGGATGCCCTTGGTCCCGTCGACGTACATGTTGGGTCCGTTGATGTGCATGACCTTCTTGGCCACGTTCTTCTCCCAACCGAACTCCTGGAGTTTCTTCGTGATCTCGTCCTCGTACTTGCGTGCGTCGTCAGGAATCTTCCCTTCTTTGAGCGCCTTGACGATCTCGGGGTCGAGGATCTGGACGTCGTGGTAGAACCGGTTGTGCTTGTTCGGCGATTTGCCTTCGAAGCCCTTGGCCCGGGTGTACTCGTCGCTGGAGCCTTCGACGTTCTCACGGTAGACGACGATGGGTTCCGACGCGACGACGTCAATCTTGAAGTCGCGGGTGATCCGGTGCATGACGACCTCCAAGTGGAGTTCGCCCATGCCGGACATCAGGTGCTCGCCGGTCTCCTGGTTGATGTTGACGATGATCGTCGGGTCGGCCTTGCTGATCTGCCGGAGCGTCTCGACGAGCTTCGGCAGGTCCTTCATGTGCTTGGCCTCCACGGCCACGGTCACGACCGGTTCGCTCGTGTGGACGATCTTCTCGAACGGTTCCATGTCCTCCTGGCTGGCGACGGTCGACCCGGCCACGGCGCTCTTGAGTCCGGTGACTGCGGCGATGTTGCCGGCCAGGACCTCGTCGACGATGATCCGGTCGGCGCCGACCATCAAGCCCACCTGTTGGACCTTGTTGGTGCCGGGAAAGCCCACGACGGTGACGTCCTGGCCCTGTTCGATCGTGCCGCTGAAGAGGCGGCCGATCGCGATCTCGCCGGCCTGCGGGTCGAGGATGATCTTCGTGACCATGAAGGTGAGCGGGCCCTTGTCGTCGCACTCCTTCATCGCCTTGCCGACCGGCGACTCGATGTCGCCGTGCCAGATGTGCGGGATCCGGTAGATCTGCGCGTCCTCCGGGCTCGGCAGGTGCCGGATGACCATGTTGAGGAGCACTTTGTGAAGCGGCGCCTTCTTCGCCAGGCCCTTGACGTCGCCGGCCTCGGCCAGCTCGTAGATGTCCTTGAACGTGACCCCGCTCTTCTTCATGAACGGGATCGACAGGGCCCAGTTGTGGTAGGCGGATCCGAACGCGACGGTGCCGTCGTCGACCTTGACCTGCCACTTCCCCTTCTGTTCGTCGGGCACGACGCGGTTGATGAGGCGGTTGACCTCGGTGATGATCTTGACGAACCGCTGCTGCATCTGGTCCGGGGTCAGCTTCAGCTCGTTGATCAGCCGGTCGACCTTGTTGATGAAGAGTACGGGCTTGACCTTCTCGCGCATCGCCTGGCGGACGACGGTCTCGGTCTGCGGCATGGCGCCCTCGACGGCGCAGACGACGATGACGCAGCCGTCGGAGGCACGCATCGCACGCGTGACCTCGCCGCCGAAGTCGACGTGGCCGGGCGTGTCGATCAGGTTGATGAGGAAGTCTTCCTCGTCGAACGTGTGGACCATCGAGGCGGAGGCGGAGTAGATCGTGATGCCGCGTTCCTGCTCCTCCTCATCGTAGTCCATGACGAGCTGCTTGCCGGCCAGTTCTTCCGACATCATGCCGGCGCCGGCGATCAGGTTGTCGCTCAGCGTCGACTTGCCGTGGTCGATGTGGGCGGCGATGTCGATGTTGCGGATGTGCTTGATGTCGTCCATCAGGCCGACGGCCTTCTTGACGTTCTCTTCCTTGCGTCCCATGCTGGAATCACCGGGCGCTCTTGGCGACCCGTTCCATCTCGTCGCGCTTGGAGACCGAGGAGCTGGCGGGGTCGCCCTTGGACGCCTTGAGGATCTCTTCGGCCAGGCAATCGGCGGCCGGCTTCTTGTTCTTGTGGCTGGCGGCCACCGCACCCGACGTCAGGTGCCGGATCGCGAGGTCCAGCCGGCGTTGCGGCGCCGTGTCGACGGCCTTCGGCACGCTGATGCCGCCGTACTTCAGACGTGTGGTCTCCTCCTTGGGCGCCGCGTTCACGATCGCGTTGACCAGGTGTTGAAGCGGGTTGTCCTTGGTCTTGTCGTGGATGATCTGGAATGCGTCACGTACGATGCGTGTCGCCGACTGTTTCTTGCCGGTGAACTTCTCCGTGCGCATCATGCCGTTGATGATCCGCTCGACGAGCGGCATCTTGGATTTCCCGAAGCGTTGGCTGCCCCAGCGGCCGCCGTGGTGCGGAACGCCGCGGCCGTGCAGGTTGATGTAGCGGGCCAGGCCGACGTCGTTGACCGTGATGTCGTCGACGCTCCACCGGCCGAAGACGGGGATCACCGGGATGGGGACCTCGGGTTCCTTCGGTTCTTCCGCCTTCTCCTCTTGGGCTTCTTCTTCGACGACTTCGGTCGGTGTCTCTTCGTCCGCCATGTTGATCACCGCACCGGTTTCTCCGCGCGGCCCTTGACGAGCATGTCAAGGGCGACGTTGTTGACCTTGATGACTTTGAATCGGACGCCGGGGATGTCGCCGTACGACCGTCCCATGCGTCCGCCGATCCCTTCGATGAGCACCTCGTCGTGCTCGTCGATGTAGTTGATGGCGCCGTCGCCGACGGCGAACGCGGTGACCTGCCGGCCGTTCTTGACCAGTTGGACCTTCACGCATTTTCGGATCGCGGAGTTCGGCTGTTTCGCCTCGACGCCGACTTTCTCGATGACGATGCCGCGCGCCTGCGGGACACCGCCGAGCGGGTCGGCTTTCTCCTTAAGGTGGAGCACGCGGCGCTTGTAATAGCGGTCGCTCCACTTGAACTTCTGCCGGTCGTCGGCGAGCTTACGGGCCGCGTTGATGCCACGTGCCACGGGAGAGGCCTCTGAAGGATACGCACCGTCTATAACGAGCGCAGGGGCGCGGTAGGAACGTCTCGTATTTGAAGCTTGGGAGGCCGGGACGGGAGGCGACACCCCGTGTCGGCACCGGCGGCTACCCACCGATGCCGTCGCGGTCACGGGTGGCGAGCGCTACTTCGGCGCAGGGGTAAACCGTCTTTCCAGCGGCCGGATCGTCGCAGGGCGACCCACAGACATTCTCTGAAAGGCCTGCGTTATGGTAGATCGTTTGGTGTTTCACGAACGGACAGGAAACTGTTTAGGTCGTTCAAGGCCGCGGGAAAACCATGGGCCTCGTGCGCGTCGCGACCGTCGCATGGTTGCTGGCGGCCGGCATCCTCGCCGCCGGCTGCGTCAACCTCCTTGAACCGGAGGCCTGCGGCGCGCCCGGCCTCGTTCCTTTGGTGACCAGCGCGGCGGCCCACGCGCCCTCGCCGCCGCTGACGGTCGACCTCGTCGTTTGCAACCCTGAAGCGTTCTTTGAGGGGGGGTCGCGGGTCGTTCTCAAGGTTCATGCGCCTTTCGCGGACGGGCCGCACGTAACCGCCGGAATCACGCTGCCGCCCGGCGTCGACCTAGTCGCAGGTTCCGTGTCGTACGAAGGCGAACTGCCGTACGGAGAAAACGACCACCACCTTGTCAGCGTCCTACGGGCCCGTACGTCGGGCGAATACGTGCTGCGCGGCTGGGGTGACGTGACGTCATGGGCGGTCGCCGGGAGTCGTGCTGCCCCCACCGACCACGTTGGCGTGCGCGGTGGTCCGGGCGCCGCGGAGGTGTTTGGCCTGACTTGCCTTCGCAACACAAATCCCGCGTGCGAGGCCCCCCAAATCTCAATCACCGTGTCGGCGACCGCCGAAAATCGGTCGACGGTCACGGGCCACCTGACGGCCTCAGAGTTCGTTTCAGGTCGGGCGATGTTTTGGACGGGGGCGAAGCAAGACCCAGCCGAGTGGGTGGGGAACGTCACCTTGTCGCCGCACGCGGCAACGACCCTCACCACGACGGTCGTCCTGCCCGAAGAATGGGCCGAGAGCGGGTCCGGCGGGTATTACGGCGTAACGTTGTACTTTTATCCGCACGCAGGCCAGGACACCGAGGTCTACGAAGACAGTGTGTACTACCAGGTGGTGGACGACGAGATCACTGTGCACCACGAGCGACCGTCGACGTGACGGGCTAGGCCCCTTGTCGACGAGCCAACCAGAGACTGGCGACGAGCGCGATGAACGGCACAATCCAAGGCACTGGAACGCGTTGCGCGTCGCCGGCGTCCGCCTCCCCGCGAAGCGATCGCGCCAGGTCGTCCTCGCTCTCTAGGTCCTCGACCGTCGTCACCTGGGCGAGGACCTGGACGAAGACCTGGGCGTTCGGGTCGTCGCGGCTCTGGCCGAAGAGGAGGATCTGGGCGTGTTCGCCTTCGACCGCGTGCTCCGGCGGCACGATCGTGACCGCGACGGTCGCGTTGCCGCCGGCCGGCACGTTCGACGCGCGTGGGTGTACCGTTGCCCACGCCGTGTTCGACCCGAAGAGCTTCCAATCGATCGTTTCGCGTTCCTCCCCGTTGTTCTCGACCACGAAGCCGAAGGCGGCGGTTTCGCCCGGGTTGACGCGTTTCTCGGTCTCGGTGCGTGCGCTGAGCGCAAACTTGGTGAGCGACGACAGGAGGGCCTCGTCGGGCAGTTCGACGAACTCGACCAGCGGCAGGTGGATTTCGGACTCCGCCGGCACGAGACGGGGCGCCGGGTTCTCCTCGTCGCCGGGCAAGAACCCGCCGCCTTCCTGCGTGAAGTTCACCGTCACCTCCAGACGGAGGTTCGAGTCGCGGCCGTACGGGACCCGGTCGGCCTCCGGGTTCACGGCCGGGGCCAGCTCGTAGACCTCGACGCCGTTGGTGGGAGAGGCGGGGTATTCGGCGCTCCCGATGATGGTGGTCACGTCCGTCTGGTTGTGGATCAGCAGGCGTACCGCCACGGTCGGCTCGACCTCCACGGGGAAGTCGAGGGCGACGATGGCCCCCATCGGGCGGTTGAGGTCGAAGTCGAGGCCAGACTGCAGCGGCGGGTCCAAGGGCACGCGGAACGTGAACGAGTAGGCTGCTTCGTCCAGGCCGAAGTTGATGCTAGTGCTCTGCGCCGTGGTGCGTGCATCGGGCTCGCCGTCGGGGTCCTCGGCCAACGTGTTCATCCAGGCGCTCCCGCCGACCCCATGGAGGTACAACACAGGGTGATGACCCGCCGGCTGCGGCGTTTGGGTCCAGACGACCCCGATGGTCTGCGTCGCCTCGACCTCTGGGTCTCGTTGGCTGGTGGCCGTCACGTTGACGTAATTCTCTTGCCCGTGCAGGTGCGTGAACGGCACGCTGGCGGCCACCGGGATCCGGACGGAGGAATCGCCGGCCACCTCGACGACCAGCGGCATGTTCATCTGCCAGTCGTCCGGCACCCGGTCGACGGCCATCAGTACACGGTCGGCTTCCGGCTCAAGGTTGTACAGCGTCAACTCGAAGATGTAGGTCGTGGCCAGGCCGTTGCTGCTTCTGAGCGGTTCGGCCGCCGTCAATTCGAGGTGCCCTACGTTCGGCGGCGACCGGACGACCTCGTAGTCGCCGAGCACCGTGGCGTCCTGGACGGCGTCTCGGGCCTTCCAGCACCGCGGCGGCGTCTCCGGACGCATGAGGCAGGGGCTGTACGTCGACCACAGGACCGTCCACGAGTGGACGCGTACGTCCTCCAGGACGTCGCCGGCACGGAGCGGGACGAGCCGGGCGTCACGGAACTGGAACTTCGGGATGTCGACGTACCACCCGTCCTCCGCTTGGACGGCCTCCACCGTGAAATCGACGCGCCAGCGGTCGCCGTCCAACGTGCGCAAGGACGCGACCGTCTCCCCGGACGAGACGATGTGGGTCAACAGCACCGACCGGTTCTCGCCGTGGTACGTGAACAGGAACTCGAAGCGGAGGGCATCCACCTCTTGTGGCTCAGAGCCCTCCGCGTCGGTACTCACCACATCGACCCCGAAACGGATCGTGTCGTCGGTCGGCTCTTCGACGGATGCGCCGACCAGGTCCACGTACGGATACCAACCGGTCTGTTCGCCGGGACTCCACACGTACGAATCGTCTTCGAACTGGCTTCCCGCCGTGTAGCCCACTTCGTGGTCTTCCAAGGGGTCTTCCCACGAGGCGGCGTCGACGGTGGCCGGCAGGAGGAGCACCGCGGCCGTCAGGACGATGAGCATGCGTCGCATTCCACGGCGTACGGGCCCGGAACGGTTCTTAAAGAAAGTGGTGAGACAATGCAAATGGTCGGCGGTCCGAGCCGGACGCGAGGCCCAGGGGCACCGGACCCGTTGCGCACATTCTCCCCTCGCGAAGAGGGTATTAGGCGGGCGCGGCTGACCGAGCCTCGGACCATGAAACGAGGCCCTCAATGCCGGGTGTGCGGAGCCCGCGACGGAAAGATCGCTCGGCTGCAGCGACTGCACGCTCCTGAATCCACCCACCTCTGCGCGGACTGCCGCGACCGGCACGTCGACCGGCGGGCCGCGCGTAACGACGCGGAGGCCAAGCTCACCCAGATCCAATGGGCGCTCGACCGCGGCCACCACGTTTGGTATGACGAGCACGAGATATTCGTCGTGCCGCCGCATGTGACGGAGACGTGGGCGAACGGGACGCGTTGAGTATCATGGAAGCCGGCGCGACCGAAGGGGAATGCCCCCGTTTGGATCCCCCAGGCGTTTGCAGCGGCTCCTAGCGAGGCACGGAACCGAACACGTCGCGGATCCATCCGACCAAGTGGTGGTACGCCTCAAGACCGG
>CAZXJU010000104.1:0-7012 GCA_964641035.1 uncultured Halobacteriales archaeon
GCCGACGTGCGACGGCTGCCGTTTCCCGACGGGGGCGTCCCGGTGGTCGCGGCCCGGTTCGTGTTTGGGGCGCTACGGGCACCCGACCGGCGTCGCGCCACCGGCGAGTCGTGGCGTGTCCTGGCGCCCGGCGGTGCCTTCTATTTTGAAGAGTTCGGTGTGGAGGACTTCCGGGCGGGCCAAGGGGACGAGGTCGAACCGGACACGTTTGAACGAAACCGGGGGATCCTCACGCATTACTGGTCCCGCGACGAGATCGAGGAGCTAATGCCCGCCCGACCGGTCTCCGTGGAGGAGCGCCGGTGGACGCAGCGTGCCGGCGCCGAGCGTCGGACCCGGCACGCGTGGTGCGCCGTCTGGCGCCGGCCCGGCTAACGCCGTCGGCGGTACGCCGCGGCGACGAGGAACGTGACCGTCAGGAGCGCCAAGGGTCCGACACCGGGAATCGCGGCGTCGTCTTCCAGGACGGTGCCGTTTCCGGTCGTGTTGCCGTCCATCGAGTCCATGTGGTCCATCGAGTCATGGCTGACGCTTGCGGTGAATGTGAGGTTGCCGCTGACACCCAGCGTCGAATTGTACGTCACGGTGAACGTGCCGACCGTCGCGTTGTCGTCCGTCGGGGTCACCGTCAGGTTGGTGAACGCGGTGCCGTTGGGTTCGACAGTGATGTTCGCCGGGTCGATGGTGGCCTCCCAGCCCTCGCTGACCTCGGTGACGACGAAATTGACGGTGTCGTTGTCGCCCGCGTGGTTGGTCACGCCGATCGAGATGGCTCCTGAGGAGCCGGGCGCCACGGCGACCCCCGTCCCGTTCTGCGGCGATTCGACGGTGAGGTTGCCTTCCGCCACGACGACGGCGGCCGCCCCGCCCAGCGCGTAGTCGCGCCCGAAACCCTCGTCGGGTGCGCGGTCCGTCACGCCATAATTGTCCAGATAGGTCCGGCCCCACAACGCGGTGACCGCGTCGCCGGGCTGCGCGCCGTTGAGGTTCTCGTACGGTACGCACCACCAGATCTTCTCGTGCTCGCTGTTGTCCACACCTCCGGGGATGACCATGCGGTCGGAGGGGGCCCCGGTGATGTCGTACATGTAGATCCACGGGTCGGCGGGTCCGCCGGTGTTCAGGTTCGGCGCCGGCCGCATGTACGTTCGGTACTCGTTCTCGTTGATCGTGAAGTATATGCTGCTCGAGAACGCGGCGCCGGGCGCCCCGCTGTTGCCCGTGACGATGTTGGCCAACTGCATGATCATCGTCACGTGCGTCGCGTCGTCGCAGAAGCCCATCTCCTCCGTCAGGAGCACCGAGACGATGTCGATCGCATTGATGGGGTCGACGTTCTGGCCCGTGAGATGGTCCCCTTCGGGGTCTGCAATCTCCGGGTCTTCAAAGGTGCCCGCCAGACCGACGGGTGCCATCAACAGCAAGGCCGTCACGGCGATAATGGTCGAAAGGTTGGCCCCGTTCATCATACCACAAACGAGGCGGGGCCTTGATGGTTAATAGGAGTTTCGGCGGCGTAACCGCGTCGTGGCCGCGACCCGGTCACCCGAACTCGTCGAGCTTCGTCTCCTGGTAGACCAAGTGGCCGTCCTGCAGACGTGCCGCCGGCGCTTTCTGGTGGTCGCGGGCGGTCTGCGGGTCCTGGATGTGCCGGACCCGCCACCCGTCGGCGACGAGCCGGTCGGCAAGCATCCGTCGGTGGCATTTCTTCGGGTTTCCCTCGGCACACATGATCGCCGTCGGCGCCGCGTCCGCTTCCTGAAGCAGGCGCGCGTAGCCGGTGGCAAAGATCGGCGTCTCCATATGGTCGGCGTACGCCTGGAAGCTGGAGCCGGCCAATGCCGTGTGCTGCGAGTCGACGTGCCCGTCGCGGTGCCCACCCAACGTGTCGCCGAGGTAGACGTAGCGGACGCCGGCGCGGAAGAGCGTCTTGTTCAACGTGTCTACGTTCGTCCACGGGTTCCGCCGCGAGTGTGGATAGCGGCGGACGTCGGCTAGCGTCTTGACGTCATGGCCGGCCAACGCCTCGATGAACGCCTCCGGTCCCTGGTCGGAATGCCCGATCGTCCAGACGGTCCCTCGGCTCATGCCCGCGCCAGCGCACGCCCGATGATCGTGCGTTGGATCTCGTTCGTGCCTTCGTAGATCTCGGTGATCTTCGCGTCGCGCATCAGGCGTTCGGCCACGTAGTCCTTGATGTAGCCGTTGCCGCCGTGGATCTGGACGCATTGGTTGGTCGCCCAGACGCACGTCCCGCTGGCCAGCACCTTCGCCATGGACGCCTCCTCGGGTTTGAGCTCGCCGCGGCCCTCGTCGGCGGCGGTCTTCAACGTCATTAGCCGCGCCGCGTCGAGGCGGGTGGCCATGTCGGCGATGCGGAACGCGATGGATTGGTGTTTTCCGATGGGCACGCCGAACTGTTTCCGCTCCGTGGCGTACGCGACGGATTCGTCAAGGGCGCGCCGCGTGATTCCGTTTGCCTGCGCAGCGATGGCAAGCCGGCTGGAGTTGAGGACCGTCATCAGTTGCCGGAACCCTTCGCCGGGCTTTCCCAAAAGGCGGTCGCCGTCGAGGCGCAGGTCCTGGAACGCCAGGCGGGCCGTGTCGGAGCCGCGCAACCCCATCTTGTGTTCGACGCCGCCGACCTGGAACCCTTCCGCGTCCGCGTCGACGACGAAAAGGCTCAACGCGTGGTGCGGGTCGTCGGCGTCCGGGTCCGTCTTGGCCGACACGATCAATTGGCCGGCTTTCGAGCCGTTGGTGCAGAACACCTTGGACCCGTTGAGGACCCAGTCGTCGCCGTCGCGCTCGGCGCTCGTGCGGATGCCGGCTACGTCGGAGCCGGCTTCGGCCTCGGTGACGGCGAACGCGCCGATCGTGTCGCCCGAGGCGAGTTTCGGAAGGAACCGTTCCTTCTGGTCGTCGGTGCCGAACCAGACGATGGGGGTGGCGGCGACCGACGAGTGGACGGCGACCGTGACGGAGGTCGAAGCGCACCCGTAGGCGAGTTCCTCGAGGCCCAGCAGGTAGCTGACCTTGTCGATGCCGCTGCCGCCGTACGCCTCCGGGATCAACGCGCCGAGGAACCCCAGCGGTCCGAGGCCGTCGAACTGCTCCTGGGGGAACTTCGATTCGCGGTCCGTCTCTTCGGCCCGCGGGCCGACCTCCTTTTTGGAGTATTCGCGGATCGTGTCGCGGATCAGCTGCTGTTCCTTCGTGAGCTCGAGGTCCACGGCCGCTCCTATTCCGCGGCCGGTGATAAGGGTTGCCGGCGTCTCAGGCGCGCCGGATGACGGTGGCGATGCCTTGGCCCCACCCGATGCACATCGTCGAAAGCCCGACGTCTTTCTTCGTACGCTCCAACTCGTGCAGCAGCGTCGTCAGGAGACGCGCGCCGGTGGCGCCCAACGGGTGGCCCAGGGCGATGGCGCCTCCGTTGACGTTGACCTTCTCATGGGGGACGCCCAGTTCCTTCTCCCACGCCAAGGGGATCGGGGCGAACGCCTCGTTGCATTCGAAGAGGTCGATCTCGTCGAGGCTCATGCCGGTCCGGTCGAGGATCCGCTGGGTGGCGGGAATCGGCCCGGTGAGCATGATGACGGGGTCGACGCCGGCCAACGCCTGCGCCTCGATGGTGGCGCGGATCGGCCAGCCGTGGTCCTTGGCGATCGATTCGCGGGTGATCAGGAGCGCGGCGGCTGCGTCGTTGAGGCCGCTGGAGTTGCCGGCGGTCACCTTGCCGCCCTCCTTGAACGCGGGTTTGAGCGAGCTGAGCTTCTCGAGGGTGGTGTCGCGCCGTGGGTGCTCATCGGTCGAGAAGAGGAGCACCTGGCCGTCCTGCTCGACTTCGATGGGGCGGATCTCCCGTTCGAACCGGCCGTCGTCGATGGCCGTGACGGCCTTCTGATGGCTCTCCAGTGCGAACGCGTCGAGCGACTGGCGGTCGAGGTCCCACTTGTCGGCGATCATCTCGGCGGACTCGCCTTGATGCGTGAAGCCGAACTTGTCGAGGATCGTCGGGGAGACCTGCTCTTCGGAGTTCTGGTCGGCCATGATCGGCACGCGCGTCATGTTCTCGACGCCGCCGGCGATGATCGTGTCGTGGAATCCGCTGACGACGGCCTGGGCGGCGAAGTTGACGGCTTGCTGGCCGGAGCCGCACATACGGTTGACGCTGACGCCGGGCGTGTCCAGCGGCATGCCGGCGGCCAAGGCGACCTGGCGCGCAATGTTGCCGCCCTGCGCGTCCGTCTGCGTGACGCAGCCGAAGACGACGTCCTCGACGAGTGCGGGGTCGATCTCGGTCGATTTGAGGAGCTCTTTGACCGCGAAGGCGCCCAGGTCGACGGGGTGGATGTCCTTGAGGGCGCCCTTGCGCCGCCCGACGGGCGTGCGTACGGCGTCCACGATGACCGCTTTGTCCATCATACGAAAATCACCCGCGCCAGGGTATTAACGTTTGCCTACCTGGGGGTTAGGAGGCGCTCTTGGGCCGCTTGACGGCCACCACGCTTGCTTCGTCCTCTTCCGGCACGTCGATCTCGTACGTCGCCTCCGGCTCGGGCGGATCGCGGCCGGCGACGCGGTACAAGGCCGGTACGGTAAGCAGTGTGACGATGAAGATGAAGATGATTGCGATCGCCGTCGCGAGCATCGTCTTCCGTACGCTCAGGTCCTGGATGCCGATGAAGATGACGAAGGGGCCCAGCGTCGTCACGAAGCTGAAAAGAATCGCCTTTCCGACGGTCCGGAACACTTCGCGTAAGTCGCCCACGATCCGGTGCGACCACAAGAGGTGTACCGTGTAATCGGTCCCGAGCGCGATGATGAAGATGAGCGGCAGCACGAGCGTGATCGCCAGGCCGATGCCGAACTCCGGCAGGATCCCGAGCCAGATACTGGTGGTTGCGAAGCTGACGAGGCCCACGGTGATGACGGCGCGCCAGCTGCGGAAGAAGGCGGCGGCCACCACCATCAGGGCCAACGTGCCGAGCGCGCCCATGTAGTAAAGGAACGGGACCTGTTCCTTGACGAACAGGTAGTTGGTCGCCGTGTTCCCGACGAAGGCGACCCGCAGGCCGTCCGGCCGGCCGTGCGTGTCGTCGGCCGACTGGATGGCCGTCCAGACCGCGTCCCAGACCGCCACGGCGTCCGTGTAGTTGCCGGCGTTGACGCTGAACGTCATCGTGCCGATCTCGTAGTCCTTGTCGGGTCCATTGGTGAAGATGGAGCCGAGCCGCTTCATCGGGCTGTCGTAGAGCGCGTCGAACTCCGCCTCGATTTCCTGTTGCGTGTCCGGGTACCCCTCCTCTCCGCCCGGTTGCAGCTGCTGTTGGAGGGTGAACAGGCTCGCGCTCTGGGCGCCGTCCTTGACCGTCAGCCACGTCTCCATGAGGAAGGGGATCGTTCGTAGCGTGTCGGTGATGACGAGCCCTTCGAACTCTGGAGGCGGGTTCCGGAGTTCGGCTTCTATGGCGCGCATGTAGCTGTGGCTTTCCGGCGTCGTGACGTCGCCGACGAAGGCGATCACGTTCGCCTTGATGTTCGGGTCCGGGTCGGCGTAGAACCGCTTCAAGCCTTCCTCGTGCTCCTGGCGGATCGGGTCGTCGGCCAGGTAGTTGCGGCCCGGGTCGCCGAACGACTCGAACCCGAGGTTCTGCGCGGCGACCGCGCCGACGATGGCGCCGGCCAGGACGAGGACGATCGCCAGCCACCGCACCTTCGTGATGCCGCGGGCCGCCGAGGCCATCAGTTCGCTCGGCTTGAAGCTCTGGCCCATCTTGTTCGTGCCGGGGTAGACGGTGAGCGCGGCCGGGATGAACACCATCGCCACGAAGAAGATCGAGATGATCGATAATGCCGCCAAGGCGCCGAACTGGGCGATGAGGATGCTGGGGCTGATCACCATGACCATGAGGCCGGTGGTGGTCACGAGCGTGGCGATGAACAGGGCGATCCCGGCACGGCGTCCGGTCTCCTGGAACGCCTGCTCGTCGCGCATGCCTTCGGCCTTGTGTTCCAGGAACTCGTTGACCACGTGGATTGAATAATCGATGCCCACCCCCATGATCAGGGGCATCAGGGTCAGGTTGAGCGGGTTGAGCGCGATCCCGAGATAGCCTTCGGCGCCGTACGTCCACAGGACGCCGATGGCCAGGCTCGTGAAGGCGATCAACATCGAACCGATGTTGCGGAAGGCGACGAACAGGACGATGAGGATGAAGAGCCCGATGATCGGCAGAAGCCGGCTGAAGTCCTCCTTGACCAGTTCCGCCGAGTGGGCGTTTGCGATCGGCAGCTCGACGGTGAACAACGGCATGTTGCCCCGGCCGCCTTCCGGCGTCTTGGCGTCCGTCACCGTCACCTGCGGCGTGAACACCTTGTAAAAGGCCGGGTCGGACTTGGCGTCCGCCAAATACTGGTTGCGCGCCTGGATCGCCTGCGCGCCGAGCTCGGCCAGATCCAGTTCGGCGTCCGGCGCCGGCGTGATGAGCACGGCGGTCGTCCGCCAGTCCGGCGAGACCAGCGCGTCGATGGCCGACAGGATTGCCGTGTTCTCGGCGATGCGTTTGGCGTTGGCGTAATCGAACGAGCCTTCGGGCGACGTCTCGGGCATGTGGAACGCGTCGTCCGACGCGTTCTGCCCACCGGCCACCGTCCAATTGGCCAGGTTGTACAGCTCGGCGATCGAGATGACGTTCTCGAAATCCGTGTTCGCAAGGAAATAGTCCGTGAACTGCTGGATGGCGCGGACGTACACCTCGTCCGTGATGTTGCCCGGCGTCTCCGCCGTCTGCCGGTTGCCCAAGAACCGTTCGTTGTCGGCGTTCCACTTGGAGAAGTCGCCGCTCATATTCACGCTGAACTGCAGCGTCACCTGCTGCGTGAACGCCGACTTGAAGTCGACAGTGAGCTGCTTTGCCACCGTCGTGTTGTAGTTGCCGCGCGGCAGGACGTCGGCCACGTCCACGTTCGTGTTCAGCTTCGTCACGCCGAACCCTAGGCCCAGCGT
>CAZXJU010000105.1:0-6909 GCA_964641035.1 uncultured Halobacteriales archaeon
CGATCGTGTTGGCGAACGGGGCGAAGTTGAACCAGACCACGAAGGTCAGGAAGAAGGCGAACCAGGTGAGGTGGAGGATCCGATACCGGTCCTGGAAGCTCCAGATGCTGCGGATGCGGCCGGCGACGTCGTGACCGGCGGGGGGATGGAGGTCGGTGCTCATGAGGTGAGTGTCGGTGGTGGGCATTTCCCCTCGACGGCCCGCCGGTGAAGGCGGTGACACAGGGAACGCTCCCGAGGTGCGACGATCGGAGATGCGGCTCTCACGCTGCGCCTGGCGGTGAGAGCACTGGTTCTCACGCTGCCGACAGGCGGTAGCCACGGCGTACCACCGTCTCGACCCCGGTCCCCGCCGCTCCCAGCCGACTGCGGAGGCGGGCCACGGTGACCTCGACCACGTGCTCGTCGGACTCGGTCCCCTGCCAGACGCGCTCGAGCAGCTGGCCCTTGGAGACCACGGTCCCGAACCGGGCCGCCAGGGCGTGTACCGAAGGCCTTGGCGCTTCTTGGCGCCGCGCTTTCGTACGCGCGACTCGGGGCCCAAATATTTGATGACCTTTTGGCGGGAGCGGCCATCAACCCAGCGATTCTCGCCCATATACAGGTACGCGCGACCCTTGATGATCTTCCGCCGAACAAACGACATGAATCATAATAGCAATTCGATGGATAAAATATCGCGGGCGGGGCGAGTGAAAGTGGTGCGGTTTTATAGGAGAAAACCGGGGTCCGTCCGCCCTCGTTTACCGACCCGCCGGGGTAGCCAAAACCTCAGTTAGGCACTAGGAACCGCGCCGCTCATGGTGCCTAACTCGGCAGGTGATCCCCCCCGTGTTAGGCACCAGGCCGAGCCACGCGCCTCAATCCTCCGCCACGACCTCGTCCAACAGGTCGCGCGCGCCCTCCCGCTTCCCCTGGATCTCGGCGAGCTTCTCCTTCATCAGTCCAATCGCCTCGCCCTTGCACTCGCCACAAAGCCGCTTGCCGGTGGTGCACTCCTCGAACACGGTCTCCAGATGCTTCGGGTCCTCGGCCAAGTGGTACAGGAAGAACTCGTAGACGCTGCACGCGTACGGGTCGGCGCCGTGCTTGCGCTGCTCCTCGGCCGACTCCCGTCCGCCCGTCTTCGCCTTGCGCAGCTTCGCCTCCGCCTCCTCCGGCGTGTCCGTGATGAACACCGCCGTCTCGGGCTTCGACGAACTCATCTTGCCGCCGGTCAACCCCGACATGAACCGGTGGTACGTCGACGCCGGCGGGAAGAACCCCGGCTCCCCCAGCTCCTTCGCCTCCAACCCGGCCAACGCCAGGTCGATCGCCGCCACGTCCGCGTCATTGGCGCCCTTGACGTAGAGCGCCCGGTAATCGTCCTTGCGCCGAAGATCGGAGAACCCCAGGTCCGAGCGCAGCACCCGCTCCGCCTCGTCCAACAACTCGCCCACCGACCGCGTCGGCGTTTTCGGCTTGATGAACACGCCCAACCCGTCCTTGTCGGTCGTCCGCACGCTGTACACGCGGGTCGCCGCCGCCAGGTCGCGCGTCAACCGGATGTGCGGGTCCTGGTCGACGCCCACCGGCACCACCGTCGGCCGTGGCCCACCGAACTCTTCCCCTTGTACGTGCAGGATGTCCGCCGCCTGCACCATCGGCGCCATGATGTGCGCCACGCTCGTGTCCTCGCCGAACCCGTACGTCGCCTTCATCTGCGACCAGTTGACCCGCAACCCCAGCGCGTACGCCAGGTCCTTGACGCGCGTACGCCGAGTCTGGAAGTACACCTCCGCCTTGTCCGGGTCCAATCCGAGCGCCAGGTACGTCAGCACGTACTCCTCGAGCGCCATCTCCCGCGCCTTGGCAAGCGTGTACCCTCGCGTCGCGTACGCCTCGAAGTCCGCGACGCCCAGATGCACGTCGGCGCCGTGGTCCTGCCACCACAGCACCTGGTCGATCACCGTCTTGTGCCCGAAATGCATCCGCCCCGAAGGCATCAGGCCGGTCATCAACCCGACCGGGTCGCCCCGCACGGACGCCGAGACCACCGGGTCCAGGCCCCGGTGGCCGAAGACGACGCCCCGGCTGAACAACCTGTGCGGGTCGTCGAAGCGGTCCCACAACGGGTCGTCGGCGGCGGCGATTCCGAACTCGTCGCGCAGGCGCGCATAGTCCTGCACCTGCTCCGCACCCCACGGGTCGATCCGCATGCTGGGCCGCGGATGGCGGGGCCGCGTTAAATACGGTTTCCCGGGCGCCCGGTTTCACGACGCGTCGGCAAGGAATATATCGAGGATCGTACCACACCGACCGGACGGCCGCCTGGATCGAGGAAACGACCAGCCCCGGGCGAAGCCGTCAAATCCATGAACCGCCCCATGCCTACTCGTACAATGCACGAACGCACCATCGCGCTCCTTACGATGCTTCTTATCGTGGCCGCCGGCTGCATCGCGCCGCCGTCCGCCCCGCCGGCTGTGTCGCCCGATCCTTCCGGTGGCGCCGTCGTCACCGTCCGGGTCGTCGACCTGGCCGGCCAACCGCTCGACGGCGTCGACGTCTTCGTCGTGGCCGCCGACCTCAAGGAACCGCTGAACAACCTCGACGTCTTCGAAGCCGGCCGCGACGCCACCCGAAACGCCACGGACGCCGACGGCGTCGCCTCGTTCCGACTGGAGCCCGGCACGTGGGTCGTGGCCGCCGACACGGCCGACCGGTACCGTAGCCGCCACGTCGTCGGCGTCCTCGATGAGGACATCGAGCTCGAGATCGCGCTGCCCGCACGCAACGGGCCCCAGGTCATCGCCCACCGCGGCGGCGCCCACCACGCACCCGAGAACACCATGGTCGCCTTCCGCAAGGCGGTCGCACTCGGCGTCCAGGTGATCGAGTTCGACGTGCGCCTGACCGCCGACGACCATCTCGTGGTCATGCATGACGCGACGGTCGACCGGACCACCAACGGGACGGGCCCGGTCCGAAGCCACACGCTGGCGGCCCTCCAGGCCTTGGACGCCGGGTCGACCTTCCGCGAGGAGTTCGCCGGCGAAGCGGTGCCCAGCCTCGAAGAGGCCTTGGCGTGGTTCGCGTCCCACGACGTGGGTCTTTTCGTGGATGTCAAATCCGACGACAACCTCGTACTGGACACCATGCAACGCACCGCCCAGGCACTCCGCGACTGGAACCTCACCCAACGCAGCTTCGTCGCCTCCAAGCACGTCGCCGCCTTGAATGCGTGCCAAGCCGAAGGCGACCTCTACTGCCTTTTCATGGTCGGCGCCGACCGCTCCGAACAGGAAGCCATCGTCACGTTCCGTAGCCTGAACCCCGACGGCCTCCGGATCCGCCACGACCGGTTGACGCCGGCGATCCGCGAGGAAGTGCAATCCGCCGGCAAGGACCTGTTCACCGGCTCCCCGAATTCGCCCCATGATTGGCGGCGCGTCGTGAACTTCGGCGTCGACTACATCGGCACCGACCGGCCTGGCGACCTGCTGGATTTCCTGGCAGAGGACGCCGTATGGCGCCAGGCGCAGGCCCCGCCGGTCTCCTAGCCAGGGGTACGGTCGTTGGCGTTCCGCGGCTAGAAAGAGCGGATTCCCAGCCGCCGCATTGAACCCACCACACCGCACGGCGTACGGATTGCACGTTCCGAGATTGAACTGTGCGATCCCTGGGAGCACTACCCTCCTAGGGAGGCACGTGAATACCAACGACGTCGACACGCAAGTACTACGCTTCCGAGACGCGCCCGCCTCTTCGAAACCCGCCGTCCCTTCCGACGCGCCGGCGCGACCGTGAGAGCCCGCACAGCGGCCCGGCGCCCCCCCCCGCACAATCCACCAATCGTTCCATAAGCAGCATTAGCCACCCGCCCCATAGTAAGCGCCATGGCCATGAGTCCCACGCGAACCATCATCTGGGTCGTCGGCGTACTGATGATCATCGCCGGCGGGTTGATCCTCTTCTTCGAGACCGGCCTCTCCGCTTGGGTCCCCGCCACAATCGCCGGCGCCGGCCTGCTGCTGGTCGTCGGCCTGATTGTCCTGACCTTCGCCACGAACGCCCCGGCGGAGGACGAGCACCACCACGAAGGCGGCGGCAGCCAGACGGTCCACAAGGAAGAGAAGCACTACCACGACTGAGCGCCAGGCGACCGGGACTTCATATACGGGACCCGGCTGATAGCGGCCCGTGCGCGTCGCCGTACTGCTGCGCGAGAAGTGCCAGCCCAACAAGTGCCAACACGAGTGCGAGGCCTTCTGCCCCGTCAACCGCCAGGGCACCGAATGCATCGTCATCCCACCCGGCAAGAAGCCGATTATCAGCGAAGAGACATGCATCGGCTGCGGCATCTGCGTCCACAAATGCCCTTTCGACGCAATCCGCATCATCGGCCTGCCGTCCGAACTCGAAGAGGACATGGTCCACCGGTACGGCGAGAACAGCTTCCGCCTCTTCCGCCTGCCCGTACCCCGCAAAGGCCAAGTCGTCGGCGTGCTGGGACCCAACGGCATCGGCAAGACCACCGCGCTGCGCATCCTGGCCGGGGAAGAGACCCCCAACCTAGGAGACTATGAGAACGACGAGCCGACCTGGGCCGGCGCCGTCGAACGCTACGCCGGCACCGAGCTCGGCGACTACCTCAAAATGGTGGCCGAGGACGGCGTGACGGTCGCCACGAAACCCCAATACGTCGACCGGCTCGGCAAGGTCTACCAGGGCCGCGTCGACGACCTGCTCAAGAAGGTCGACGAACGCGACGGCTACGACGCGATCGTCAAGGAACTCGACCTCGAACACGCGATCACACGCAACCTGGAGGACCTGTCCGGCGGCGAACTCCAACGCGTCGCCATGGCCGCCACACTCCTCAAGGAGGCCGACGTCTACTTCTTCGACGAACCCTCCAGCTACCTCGACATCTACCAGCGCCTGCGCGTCGCCAACGCGATCGCCGAACGCGCCCAGGAGAAACTCACCCTCGTCGTCGAACACGACCTGGCGATCCTCGACTACTTGGCCGACAACGTCCACCTCGTCTACGGCGAAGAAGGCACCTTCGGCATCTACACGCAAGTCAAGAACGTCCGCCATGGCATCAACCTCTACCTCGACGGCTACTACAAGGAAGAGAACGTCCGCGTGCGCGACTACCCCATCGAATTCACCGCCCGGCCCCCCGCCCGGCAGACCAGCCGGGCGACCCTCCTGGAGTTCCCGAAGCTCCGCAAGGCCTTCAACGGCTTCGAACTGGCCGTCGACGAAGGCAGCATCCACCACGGCGAGGTCACCGGCGTCCTCGGCCCCAACGCCACCGGAAAGACCACGTTCGTCAAGATGCTCGCCGGTGTCCTCGACCCCGACGAAGGCCAGGTCGACACCGACATCCACGTCGCGTACAAACCCCAATACATCAAACCCGACTTCGACGGCACCGTCCAAGACCTCATCTACACCCGCGCGCCCAGCCTCCTGGAATCCAGCTTCCACCAGGCCGAAGTCACCCACCCCCTCAACCTCAAGGCCGTCCAACAGAAACAGGTCGAGAACCTCTCCGGCGGCGAACTCCAACGCGTCGCCATCGCCCTCAACCTCGCCCAAGAGGCCGACCTCTACCTCCTGGACGAACCCTCCGCCTACCTCGACTCCAACCAACGCATGGTCGCCGCGCGCACCATCCGCCGCGTCATGGAGAAGGAGGCCAAAGCCGCCTTGATCGTCGACCACGACGTCTACTTCATCGACATGATCAGCGACAGCCTCATGGTCTTCGGCGGCGAACCCGGCAAACGCGGCGAAGCCCGCGGTCCCCTCGGCCTGCGCGACGGCATGAACGCGTTCCTCAAAGACCTCGGAGTCACCTTCCGCCGCGACACCGACACGCTCCGCCCGCGGATCAACAAGCCGGGAAGCCGCCTCGACCGGCAGCAACGCGAGTCCGGCGAATACTATTACGCGACCGCCGACGAGTGACGCCCGCCTCGATCGCCGGCCGACAACCTTCTTGACGCCCCCACGCCTTGACGCCCCGTGCGCACCGACCCGACGCCCCGCCGCTGGGCCGTCCTCACCCACCACTACGCCCCCGCCCACGACGGTTCGGCCAAGACCGGGACCCACCTGTCGCGCGAACTGGCCGACCGGGGCAACGACGTCGTCGTCCTGACCCGCGCCTACGACGAGGCGCCCGCCGGCGTCGCCATCGAAGACGGCATCGAGGTCCGCCGGTACGAACCCCGCATGTGGCGCCACTGGCACCTGCCGCACGCCGGCTACCGCCGGGACGTGGGACGCCTCGACGTCGACGCCGTCGTCCTCCTGCACCAGAACACGTGGATGAGCAACCAGGCCGTCGACCTCTGGCCACGGATCCCGGCCCGACGCGCCTACCTCCCGATCGAGTTCGACCCCGCATGGAGCAAAGGGTTCGCCAGACCATGGATCCACCGGCTGTGGAACCGGACGCTGAACCGCCGCCTGATGACCACCAGCCACCTGGTCGCCGGCGTCACCGAAACCGAGACCGACGCCCTCCGAGAATTCCTCGGCCGGGCCACACCCGTCGCCACCATCCCGCTCGGCGTGGACCCCCACGTCTCCAAGGCACCCGACGACCGCCTGATCCAGGCCCGGTGGCCCGATCTGCCCGACGACTTCATCCTCCACGCCTGCAGCCGACGCGCCAACAAACGCCGCGACCTGGCCGTCGAGGTCGCCCGCACGCGCCTCGGCCACCGCCACTGGGTGTTCGCCGGCGCCGGCTCCGACGCCGTCGACCTGCCCAACGCCCACGCCGTCGGCTTCGTCAGCCCCGACGAACTCCGGGCACTCTACGCACGCGCCCACGTCCACCTCCAGACCTCGGAGGCCGAAGGGTTCGGGTACACCCTGCTCGAATCGCTGGCCCACGGGACGCCC
>CAZXJU010000106.1:0-6907 GCA_964641035.1 uncultured Halobacteriales archaeon
CACGGCCAAGCGGATCGACACGATGGTCGCGGCCGTCTGGTCGGAGGCGACGGCCGCCGACGTGGAGGCGTATGACCTGGCGTACGCTCCGCCGTTCAACCCGGTGTGGGACCCGTGGGCGATCGCCGCGCGGATGGCGGACCGGGAACGCTAGCCGCCTAGTCGCGGCGGCGCCGTTCGGCCACCAGGGCCGCGGCGACCAGGGCGATGGCCAGGACGGCGATGGCGCCGAGGCCGGGGCTTCCGGCGCCCGCGTCGAGCCCGTCGCCGGTCTGGTTTCCGCTGGCGCCGGATCCGCCGGATGGGTCGGCCTTGCGCAGCGCGCCGCCGCCTTCCAAGACGAGCGGCGGGGCCTCGAACTTCGAGTCGAAGCCCAGGAGGTTGATGAAATACTGGTTTCCGGCGTAGGTGACGCCGTGGCTGGCGACGCCGTAGGGTGTGTAGTCCTCGTACGTCGGGTCGGGCAGCAGGGCGCCCAGGAACCGGATGGTGCCTTCGCCCATGGGGACCTCGCCGAGGTTCGTGTGCGGGGACTCGTCCAGGCGTTGGTTGCCGGGCGCGACGACGCCGACGACGCGGGCGTCGGCGCTCTGCAGCGACGGCGTGTCGATGCGCCAGATCGGGTTCGTGCCGCAGCATTCCTGGTAGCCGATGGGCACCGGTTCGTACGTCTGCTGGCTGTACCCGATGAGGTCCTTGGCCAACGGGTGGCTGTAGTCGAGGATCTCGGTGTAGCCGACCGTGGCCTGGATCGTGTTGATCGCGCTGGCGTCCACGGCGCCGACGTCGGCCAGGTAGGTGAGGGCCTCGTCCGTGAGGATGAGGTTTCCGCCGGCTTCGACCCATTCCGCGAGCATGCCTTTGGAGGCGGCGTCGAGCTGCTTGTAGGCGCTTCCGGCGACGACGAAGTTGTCGTAGTTGGCCAGGCGCTCTGGCGAGAGTTCGCTGGCGGCGACTTCGTCGAAGACGCCTGGGCGGTCGCCGTCGGCGACGTACTGCGCGAAGTCACGGAAGTATTCGTTGGGGCTGGCGTAGAAGTCGTTGTGCAGCACATCCCACCGGTCGTCCTGGTCGTTGATGTCTGCCCAGCCGCCGGACGCTTGGCGCGTGCCGTTCTCGTCGACGTTGGAGACGACGAGCGGGTTGAACAGGTAGCCGGTGCGCGCGCCGCCAGAGTCGATCGAGACTTGATAGTCGAGCTTGGCCGCCTCCATGAAGGTGGAGACGATGACGCGCACGGTGTTGATGTGGAAGTCGTTCATGTAGGCGCCGCAGCCGGGGTAGACGCCGTCGCACACGATGTGGTTGTACGACATCTCGAAGCTGAGGCTGGGCGCGTTGAGGCCCGTGTCGCCGAGCATCCAGTCGTGGCTGCCGCCGCTGACCTGGTAGTTGATCGTCTCCCAGACGGTGCCCCAGTGGTTGTAGACGCCGCCCCACGCGCCGAAGCTGGGCGAGGCGCACCATGTGGGCGACAGGAGTCCGCCGCCGCAGTCCTCGGTCGTCCTCTCCTTGACGAGCTCCGAGAGGCGCGTCATGCGGATCTGTTCTTCCTGCGTCAGTTGGCCCGCGGGCAGCAGGCCGAGCAGGAAGTGGCCTTTGTCCTCGTTCTCAAGCCATTGCTGGAATTCCGTGGCGTACGGTTGGCAGCCTTCGACTTGCGCACCGGTCGGGTCGCAATCCGAGGGCGGCGATGGCGGGGTCTGGAGGTCCGCCGGGTTGAGCATGCCGTGGATGTCGGAGGCGTAGTAGACGTTCTCGTACCGCTCCTGCATGAAGTTGGCCGCTCCGGCGGTCTCCGGTTCGGCCAGCGTCTTGTGGCTCTGGTCTTGCGCCATACGGCCCATGGTCGGCCAGTTTCGGTTCATGTCGGTGCCGTTGGCGTTCTGACGCGTCATCATCGTACCGCCGTTGTAGTACTCCGGCTCGTCGTGGGTCCATCCGTCCGTGTTCATCAGGATGAAGATGAGCGTCATGTAGTCCAAGAGGTCGACGAGCTCCTCGTTGCCTTCGGCCATGCCGATGCCCTTGGCGAAGTCCTCGATCACGCGCATGCAGCCTTCACGGCCGCCTTTCTCGTTGCCGTGGATCGAGCACATGAACAGGAGCTGGATCTTGTCGTCGAAGGCGACCTCGGACTGTTCGTTGGTCACTTCGATCAGCCAGATCGGGTGCGATTCCCGTTGGCCGGTCTGCTGGTTGACCCAGCCGTACGACTGGGCCGCCTCGAAGAGCTCGACCCGGTCGGGGTACTCCTGGTTCAGCTTCTGCAGCGAGGCGGAACCCTCGAAGTAGCCGATGTAGTCGTTCGTCTCCAGCGCTTCCGGGAACAGGCGTCCCACGACCGGGATCTGTTCCGTCGTCTCGCCGTTGAGTCCAGGCGTCGGGAGGCCCGTCGCTGGCATCGCCAGCATCAGAGCCGCACCCATCAAAGCCATCCACACACGCGCCATGAAAGTACCTACCATGCTGCCGACTCGCAAGGTGGTTAAAAACGTTTCTTGCACTACGGCTACGCGGTCCTTCCGTCGACGGGACGGCGTGCCACCTCGTCAATATATACGAGTACGGCCCAGATTCATGGTGATGCGTGTAGAGACGCCGGCGCCTGTCCTCCTGGACCGGGCCGAGACCTTGCCCCAAATCTTCGATGTCGTCAAGACGGTGGTCCGTCGGCATTTGAAGACGGAGCGCACGGGCCTGATGCTGGGCCTGGCGAACCTGGGCGGCGGCCAGTCGGGCCTGGTCGGGGGCTTCTTCCAGGTCGCGGGCAACATGATCGTGATGAACACGTTGCCGTTCAAACGGATGGAGGCGACGCGGCCGGATCTGCGCACCCCGTTCGCCTTCCACATCCTGTTGCACGAATACATCCACTCGATCGGGTACCTGACCGAACAGGAGACGCGGCCGCTGGTGCTGGAGATCAGCCGGGCCGAGTTTGGCGAGGAGCACCCGGTGACGAAGCTGGCCGAGGATTGGCGTCCGTTCTGGGGCGACCTCGTCTACCCCGTCTACGGGTGGCAGCCGCCGGGCGGCTTCGAGTTGGAGGTCGTACGCGGCTTCGACGCGGACGCAAGCCCGTACATCCAATAGGCGTGGTCACGGCGGAAGGTCCGTCAGCCACCCGTCCAGCACGGTCAGGTTGCGCGGCGGCATCGGCGCATCGAGCACGGGCAGGTACAGGTAGGACGCGGCGTCGCCCGCGACGACGGTCTGCGTGACAGGCCGTTCGACGGGGACGATGCCGGTGCCTTCGCACGTGTCGCCGGACGTGTTGCACCCCATGTCGCCGGGGAGGAACTCCAAGACGAGGGCGTGCCCGGCGGCCACCACGTGGTCACGCGGGTAGAATGGCAATTGGTAGGGGACCTCGACGCCGGCGGGCACGTCCTGGCCGGATTCCCATCCGTCGCGGTGCCGTGCATCGAGGTACGCGCGCGAGATCTCGTCGCGGTCGCCCGACGGGGCCACGTCGTAGAGGACGGCGATCCATCGGCCGGTCGGCTGGTCGAGGATCCCCGTGGCGTTGAGGACGGGTCGGCCGCTGATGTGGAGGTCGTCGCCCAGGGGGTCGGACGCGATCGACACGATGTCCGAGCCGGGCGGGAACGGGCCGCCGCGGTCCTGGCCGGGGACGCTGCGGTAGGAGTACGTGGTCGGGGGCGCGTCCTGCGTCGGGCCGGCGGGCCGCAGTGCGCCCGCGTACGTCCACGGCACGACGTCGGTGGTCTCGGGCGGCCACGTGTCGGCGGTCCACGCGTCACCGGTGGAATCCTGGACGGTCACCGTCGGCTCGTCGAGGATGCCGTTTTCGATGCCAAGGAGCCAGTAGTCGAACCAGGCGTGCAGGTCGTCGCGCCACTCGTAGAAGGAGGGGTGTTGGTGGAACCATTGGCCGAACCACGCCTTCTTCTCGACGTCGGCGGGCAACGCGTCCCAGAAGTCGAGGAAGTGGTCGGTCTTCACGTTCTCGTCGAGGAAGCCGTGGACGAGGAATACGCTGGCGTTGATGTTGCCGGCTCCGGCGATGAGGTCGCGCTCCTGCCAGTAGGCGTCCTTGTCGCCGTCCAGCTCGGCCGATTGGCTGACGTGGACCGCGTTGTCGACGCAGGCGGTCTGCGCCTGCGTCAGGACCCACGCGGGGTCGACGGATTCGGTCGACGGGGATGCATGGACCGCGAAGTACGCCGGCGGGGTGCCCCGGTTGAGCACGTACGGGGCGCCCGCCTTGTGGAGGTACCGGTACCAGTCGCTGACGGCGGCGATGGGGACGATGGTGGTCAGGTGCGGCGGCGCCGTGATGGCGGCGGCGATCTGGCTCATGCCGACGTGGCTCTGGCCGAGCATGCCGATCTTGCCGTTGCTCCACGGTGCGGCCGCCAGCGCCTCCACGATGTCGTGGCCGTCCTGCTGGTCGAGGCGGCCGCCGAAGTCCCAGCAGCCGCCCGAGTCGCGCGTGCCGCGCATCTCGCCCAAGGCGACCGCGTAGCCGCGGGGCACGAAGTATTCGATGTACCAGGTCGGGTAGCTTCCCTCGTCTTGGTCCTTGGCGTCGCCGCCGAACGACCAGTACGGCGACTGCACGAGGATGGTCGGGAACGGTCCGTCGCCGTCGGGCCGGTAGACGTCGACGCGGAGAGGCACGCGGTCGGCCGTGGATTCGACGGTCACCGGCTGGCGGAGGATCGTGTCGAACAGGACGCGGGACAGGCCGGCGGCCGGGTCGGGGCCCTCGTCGTCGCCCAACGGGTCGTCCGGGCCGCCGAAGCAGCCGGCGAAGCCGGCGGACAACAGGATCGCGGTGAGAAGGAGCGGGATCCGCATGGTCTCACCGTCCTCGTCGGCGTGCGAGCACGGTCAACGCGGCGGCCGTCGCGGCGAGCAGGACGGCGAGGCCTGGGCCGGGGCTGTCGCCGCCGGACCGCTGGACCGTCGCGTCGTCGTCCGATTCCGTCGGGACGGGCCGGTCCTTGCCGAGGTCGTCGACCACGACGGGCGGCTCGGCGAACACGGTGCTCCAGTCGAGCATGTTGCGAAGCAGTTGGTTGCCGGTGTAGGTGGTGGCGTACGAGTCGAGTCCGTACGGGTGGTAGAACTCCTCGGTCGGGTCGGGCAGGAGCGCCCCCAAGAAGCGGATGGTGCCGTCGCCCATCGGCACTTCGCCGTAGTTGGCGACGGCCGACGCCTGACCGGGCGCGGCCGTGCCGACGATGGTGCCGTCGATCTCGGTCACGGCCCCGGGCACGAACCCCCAGATCGGGGCGGCGCCCGGCTGGTACCCCAGGGGGACGGCCTCGTACGTCTGGCGGGCGATGCCGCGCAGGCCGGCGGCCAATGGGTGGCCGGGGTCCTGGATGTCGGTGTGGCCGGCGTACGCTTGCACCGTCTGGATGTCGTTGGCGTCGACGAGGCCCGCCTCGGGCAGGAACTGGAGCGCCTCGTCGGTGAGCACGAGCAGGCCGCCGGCGCGGGTCCAGTCGGCGACGGCGCCGCGCGCCGCCTCGTCGAGCGTGTCGTACGCGCTTCCGGCGACGATGAGTTGGCCGTACCCGTCGAGGACGCCGCCGCGGACCTGGGCGGCGGTGACGCGTTCGAGGACGCCGGGCTGGTCGCCGTCCTTGACGAACGGGCGGAGGACCTCGAAGTAGCGGTCGCCGTCGACGGCGTAGTCTACGTTGGCGTAGTCGTAGGCGTCGTCCGCGGGGTTCTCCATGGCCCAACCGTCGAGCGGGTCCACGGTGCCGTTGGCGTCGCGGTTCGATTCGTAGAACGGGTTGGCCAGCCATGCGGTGCGGGTGCCGTCGGTGTCGACGCTGACCTTCACGTCGCGGGTGGCCGACTCCATGAACACGGCGACGATCTGGCGAACCAGGCGCGTGTGGAGTTTGTTGGTGGCGTGGCCGCAGCCGGCGTAGTTGTTGTCGCACACGATGTGGTTGTACGCCAGTTCGAAGTCCATGGCGGTGGCGTTGAGGCCGTGTTCTTGGAAGAAGAAGTCGCCGGTGAAGCCGGAGTCGACGTAGCCGATCGTGTCCCAGCTGGTGCCCCACTCCATGACCTGGCCGCCCCAGGCGCCGGTAGCGGGCGCCTCGTTCCATGCGGCGAGTTCCGGGTCGTTGTTGACGCGTTCCTTCAAGAGTTCCGCCAGGCGGGTCGTCTTGAACATCTTCAACGGGTCGGCCTGACCGGCGTCGAGCAGGCCTTCGAGGAGGCTGCCGCCGGGTGCGTAGTCGAGGTCGTCGGGGAATTCGGAGGCTTCGCCGAACGGGTCGGCGTCGGTGGGGTTGAGCATGCCGTGGATGTCGGTGGCGGTGGCGATGTTCGTGTAGTTGGTCAGGACCGCCAGCGACGCCTGGATCTCGGGCTGGCTGAGCGCCTGGTAGCCTTCGTTGTTCCAGCCGCGGTTGGGCCATTGGCGGTTCAGGTCGTATCCGTTGCCGTTTCCGCGTGTGAAGCCGGTGCTGGGGTTGGCGGCGAAGACCTCGGCCTCCTCGTGGACCCATCCGTCGGGGTTCGGGAAGGTGAAGACGGCGACCATGTAGTCGAGGTAGCCGCAGAGTTCCGGGTGCTCCGCGGTGATGGCGCCGGGCGTGTCGAGGCAGCGGGCCAGGTCCTCGATGACGCGCAGGCCGCCTTCGCGGCCGCCTTTCTCGTTGCCGTGGACGCTCAATTGGAAGACGTGCTTGATCTTGGCGTCGAAAGGGACGTCGCTGTCTTCGTTGGTGACTTCGACGACCCAGACGTCGTATGACTGGTGGTCGCCGGTGACGACGTCCCATCCGGCGCTCTGGCCGATGGATTTGAGCTCGACGAAGCCGGGGGCGGCCGCCTCGATGGCGTTGAGGCAGCCGACGCCTTCGGCGTAGGAGATGTAGTCGTTGGTCGTCTCGGGTTCGGGGACGAT
>CAZXJU010000107.1:0-1488 GCA_964641035.1 uncultured Halobacteriales archaeon
AGGCGACCTGCCGCTTCACGAGCTGTACGCGAAGACCTATGAAGACGTCCTCGACAAGTTCACCGCCGTCAAGGGCGTCGGAGTCTGGACGGCGCACATGATCCTCATCTTCACGTTGCATCGCCGCGACGTCCTGCCGACAGGAGATTTGGGGATCGTGGACGGTGCCCGCCTCGTCAAGGGCTTGCCGGACCGGCCGACGGAGTCGGAACTTGAGGCGTTGGCCGAGCGGTGGCGGCCGTACCGGTCGGTCGCCTCCTGGTACTTGTGGAAGGAACGCGACCGCGTCGTCCGTCGCGGCAGCCTGGAAGCATAGCAAGTAGCCTATGGGGCGGCCTGGGCGGTCGCCTCCGGCGTGCACGAGAGGGCTTCCCACCCGAAGAGTTCCATCAGGAGTCCTTGGTCGGGCGCGCCGCCGCTGAGTGCGCACGGGCTTCCGACGAACGCGAAGAATGTGAGGACGATCAGGACCACGGGCAGCACGTACCGGGTCAGCGGGTACACGTACCAGGACAGTTTGAGGCCGCCGTCGGACTCGTCCATGCGGCTGCGCGCCTTGGCGCGCGGGCTGAACCAGCCGATGTAGAGCGCCACGGCGATGCCGCCGACGAGCACGGAGATGTCCGTGAGTTTTCCGCCGGCGTAATTGAGAAGGTTCGTGCTGAACGAGAAGATGATGGCGCCCAGGTAGATGAGGCCGACCATGAGGATCGCGGCCCGGCGGCGGTCGATGCCGTGCTCCTCGACGGCGTACGCAATCGGCGGTTCGGTCAGCGCGATGGCGCTGGAAAACGCAGCGAAGAAGACGGCGAGGAAGAAGATGGTCCCGATGATCTGGCCCAACGGCGAGCCCATATCGGTGAAGACGGCGGCAAGCGGCCCGAAGATGAGTTGGAGGCCGGCCACGCCGGAACTGGATTCGAGCATCCCGAACGCGGACAGGAGCGGGAAGATGAGGAAGCCGCAGATGCCGGCGAAGAGGAGCGTCGAGACACTGATCATGATCGCGTTGGACGCCAGCGACGTCTGGCGGCTCAAGTACGAGGCGTACACCATCATCGAGCCGATGCCGAGGCTCAGACTGAAGAACGCCTGGCCGACGGCGGCGGTGACCACCCCGAGGTTGACCGCGGAGAAGTCCGGGTTCAGATAGAAGGTGTAGCCGGGCCCCACGTTGTCGAGGGTGGCCGCGTAAATCGCCAGCCCGATGATCATGGCGAACAGCAGCGGCATGAGCACGAGGTTCACCTTCTCGATGCCCTTGTTGATCTGATTGATGACGACGACGAGGACGATCACGAGCACGACGAACGTCCAGATGAGCGCGTCCGGTCCTTCGACGGTGCCGGCCAGGTACCCTTCCGGGTCGTTGAAGTAGGCGCCACTGGCCGTGGCGAAGACGTACTTGAGCGTCCAGCCGCTGACGACGGCGTACCAAGAGAGGAAGAAGGCGGCGACCAGCCAGTGCAGGTGGCCGGCGAACCGCCA
>CAZXJU010000107.1:1588-6801 GCA_964641035.1 uncultured Halobacteriales archaeon
CGGCTGCCGAACTGGGCGCGCTCCGACGGGGGCGGGATGAGTCCTGCAGATTCGTCGGCCATTTTGCGTTCCTCACTAATTGATGTCGGGCGTGGGAATGGTCACGTCGCCCGTATAGTAGGAGAGCGTCGCGGCCATGGTGATCTGGTAGGTGGGTTCGCCGACGGCGACCGGTTCGCCTTGAATCTCGACGGTGACGGTCCACGGGCCGGTGCCGTTCGTCGTGGCATACATGGTGTTCAGGTCCGCGCGCGCCTGGTCGATGTCCAGCGCTTGGATCTCGGTGGCGTTGGGCACCGTCGCGAAGGCGACCGGTACATCGACGGACGCGGAGACGGAGGGACTTGATGGAAGACTGAACGTGACGGACTCGTCCGTCGCGTTCGGCGCAGACACCGTCACGGTGATCTGCCGCGGTTGCGCGCGCGTCGACGAACTCGCGACGACGACGTTGACGACGCCTTCGGTCAGGTTGGCTCGGTCGACGTCAAACGTGAACTCGGTCTCGCCTCCGCCCGTCTGCGACTCCTCCTGTTCAGGAAGGTCCTGGCTTGAGGTGGCCCACGTCACGTCGAACGTGCGGGATTGTGGGACCTCCTCGTAGACCACGGTCCCGATGACGGACCCAACCAACCCCAGGGCCAAGACGACCCCGATGAGCATGTCGATCTTCTGCACCGGCATGCGCGACGTCCCGGCCAATCGGCGCATCCTCATGAACGTTGTGGTCGGCGCGGCGGGTCAACGGGTCGTCGGCGCCCGGTCAAGGATGACCTCGACGACGAACGCCGGCGCCTCCAGTTCGAACGCCTCCAACGTCTGCGGCTGCACCTCGCCGTAGAAGCCGACGGGTCCCTCCTCGTCGTGGAGGATGGCCGTGCGGCCCTCGACGAGGCCCGGTATGGCGCCCGCCTTCGCGTCCGCCTGGATGCCGGCGTCGCGCAGGAACGCGTCGGCCAGGCTCGCCGCGTCGGCGAACCCGGCGCGGCTGGCGACCCGGACGGCGGATGCGCGCAACTCGTTGTGCGCCGTGGAATCCTCCGCGACGGGCGGGACCACGGTGCCGACCTCGAAGACGTTCTGCGGCAACGGGTTGTGCTTGTTGGCCCGCAACAGGGCCAGAAGACTGGGGTACAGCCACGCGCGGAGCATCGTCTGCTCGGTGGTCACCGGGTTGGCCACAGTCACCAACGGATGCACTTGTGCACCCAAGGACTCGAAGTGGTCGCGTCCGCCGGTCAAGGTGAGCGTGACGACCTCGGTGAAGCCGTGGCCGATCAGGATCGTCCGAGCGCGCCGGGCCGTCCGGGTGGCCGTCCGCGTCGACCCGAAGAGCGCCCGTTGGGGCATCGCGGGTTCGAACGCCTCGAACCCGTAGCCAATGGCGACCTCCTCGACGAGGTCCACCGGGTGGAGGATGTCGAGACGCCACGGCGCCACCTTCACCTTCGCGACGCCTTTGGCGACCGTCGCACCATGGCCCATCCGTTCGAGCGCCTGCTTGACCTGCTTCTGCGTGAAGTCGACGCCCAGAAGGCCCGAGGCGTATTCGACGTTCAGTTCGTGTTCCACGGGCTCAAGGTCCGGCGCCACCCACGTCTTCTTGCCTTGCCGGTGCCGCAGGCTGCGGATCGTGCCGCCGCGTTCGGCCAACGCCGCCACCACGATGTTCAACACGCCGTACACGGCCTCCCGGTCGGGGCCGGTCACATCGACCAGCAGGTCGCGGCTTTCAGCGGACAACTGGGTCCGCACGCCGTTGATTACGGGCGGCAAGGACAAGACGTGTCCGTCCTTGTCCTCGATGAGCGGCACCTTGTCGTGCCCTTCGAGCAGATGCCGGTACTTGCGGCCCTTGTCATGCTCGTCGAAGATCTGCTTCGGCGTCATCTCACGGGTGTACCCCAACGGGACGAAGGCGACCTCTTCGCGGCCGACGGCGCGGTAGGTGTACGCGCCTTCGACGTCCTTGGCGTCGTGGATCCCGATGGCGACCTTCTTCCGGCGGCGCCCGGGCCCGTTCGTAAGGCGCTCCTGCAGGTCGATGAGTTCGCGAAGCCGGTCGGCGTCCAGTTCCACGCCGTCCACGCGGGCGAACGCGATGAACGGGCGGACGGCGGCCACGGACTCCTCGATGACGACCTCTTCGTCGCCCTCTTCGACGTCGTACGCGGCGAGGCCGGGTTTCAGGCCGAAGAAGGCACGGGCTGCCCGGGCAATCCCCTCCACGCTCAAGAGGTCCGGGCGGTTCGGGAAGAACTCGATGGCGACCTCGTCCCCGTCGACGCCCTCCAGGTCCCCGCCGATCATCGGCAGCCGGTCCGTCAGCTCCTTCCGGTCGATCGGGGTGCCGAGAAGGCGGTCGAGGTCGTCGGCGTCGAACCGGATGACGGGCACGGCCGCGTCGAACGCGGCGGCCGTATTTGAACGGCCCCCATCTCCCCCGCCCGCCAAACAAGCCGTTAAATACACGGCGGTGGGTTCCCCGTGTGTCGATGAGCCCGGCGCGCCGGAGCCTTTCAGTTTCTTTCTACGTGACGGTCCGGTCCAAGCCATGAGTGGGACGCAGGATGCCGCTTCGACGCAGCCGCCGTCCTCCTACGAGCTCCCGGACGTCCAGTCGTGGTTCGCCAAGGCCGCCGACGGGGTCCGCGTCCGGCGGATGGAGGCGTTCCGGAACCAGGCGCACCGGCTGGAGAACCTGGAGATCCACCTCGAGGTCGATTCCGGCTCGCACCGCGTCACCGCACCCGACGGGTTCCGGTCCCGGTTGGCCGACCTGACGGGCTCCGACCGGTTCGAGGAGCATTTCGAAGTGCCGGCGGTCGCCGAATACGCGGCCCGTGCCTTGGCCAAGGGCGGGTACCGGGGCTTCGTGCACGTCGAGACCGACGGCGAGACGGTGTACAACCGAAACGAACACGGCAAGGACCTGCAGACGACGGTGCAACTGGTGACGGAGGCCAGCCACCGGAACACGCGGTGCCTGGACGTGCGCCTGGACGCGATCGACGACGAGTTCGGCGACACGCGCGCCCGGCTGCGCGTCCGGAAGGATGCGAAGCATTCGATCCACGCGATCGACCTGACGTTCCAGGGCGAGGTGCCGGAGGAGAACTTCCAACGGATCCTCGCGTACCTCCGAAACGAGTTCTCCAACGTCTTCGAAGCGGCCGCATAGCCGCGCTTTTCAACGGGGACGCGGTTGTGGGAGGTCGCATGAAGGCGTCGCCGTTCTCCGGGTTCCACAAGCTGCCGCTGGCGGACCGGGTGGCGCGCGTGGCCGAACACGCCGAATTGACCGACGCAGAGGTGCGTCTTCTGCGTGCGACCCTGGGCTCCGATGCGGCGTTGGGCGCCGACCGCGCGGACTCCCTGATCGAGAACCTGGTCGGCACGATGCCGGTCCCGCTGGGCGTGGCAACGAACTTCCTCGTCAACGGCAAAGAGCGCCTGGTCCCGATGGCGATCGAGGAGCCGAGCGTCGTCGCCGCCGCCAGCCACGGCGCCAAGATGGCACGACGGGAAGGCGGGTTCACAGCCACGACGAGCGGACCGCTGATGGTCGGACAGATCTTCCTCGACGGCGTCAAGGACCCGGACGAGGCGGCCGAGGACATCCAACGCCGCAAAGGCGAGGTCCTGCACGCGGCACGCGTCCCGGACAGCGCGCTCGAACGCAAGGGCGCGGGGCCGATCGACGTGGAGACGCGCATCCTGCGCCTCGACGACGAGCAGGTCCTCCTGGTGCATCTGGTAGTGGACTGCCAGGACGCAATGGGCGCCAACGCGGTCAACACGCGCGCCGAGAAGGTCGCCCCGCTGCTTGAGAAGATCACCAAAGGCAAGGCCCGCATGCGGATCCTGTCGAACCTGGCGGACCGTCGCCTGGCCCACGGCAAGGCGACGTTCTCCCACAAGGATGTCGGCGGGAAGAAAGGCGTCGACCGCATCCTCCGCCTGGCGCAACTGGCGGAGGCGGACCCGTACCGGTGCGTCACCCACAACAAAGGCGTGATGAACGGAATCGACGCGGTCGCCCTGGCCACCGGAAACGATTGGCGAGCCATCGAGGCCGGCGCCCACTCGTACGCCGCCAAAAGCGGCGTCTACGAGCCGTTGACGCGCTTCCACAAGGACCGCCACGGGAACCTCGTGGGAGAGATCGAGCTTCCGTTGGCCGTCGGCGTCGTCGGCGGGGCCACCAAGGCGAACCCGGTGGCGGCGTTGGCGTTGAAGATCCTCGGCGTCCGGTCGGCCAGCGAACTGGCGCAGGTCATGGCCAGCGTCGGGCTGGCGCAGAACCTGGCGGCGCTCAGAGCGCTCGCGCACGAAGGCATCCAGGCCGGCCACATGAAGCTGCACCGGCGCGCCGACCGGAACTGACCAGAGTTACCGCATGATCAGGCTGGCGGCGATGTCGTCGACTTCGCGGCCGCAGTAGAAACACTCGAGCACCGGCGGCTCCTTCGACAACACCTTGAACCGGGCCCGGACGGGCTCCCGGTCGTTGGTGATGCAGTTCGGGTTCTCGCATCGCGCCAACCCGACGACCTGGCTGGGCAGGTCCACGTTCGTCTTCGAGCTCACCTCGTAGTTGCGGACGATGCTGATCGTCGCATGCGGCGCGATGAGGGCAATCTTGCTGACCTCCTTCGGGTCGATCTCCCGGTCCTCGATCTTCACCACGTCCTTCTGCTTCATCTTGCCCGACGAGACGTTCATGGCGACGCTGATCACGCTGGACGTGCTCTCCTTGGGAAGCCCGAGGATCCGCAGCACGTTGAGCGCGGCCCCCGGCCGGATGTGGTCGATGACGGTGCCGTTGCGGATCGGCTGGACCTTGAACTCCTTCATTTGCCGGCCCCCCCGAGCACGTGGTCCAAGAGCGCCATCCGGACCGGCACGCCGTTGGCGGCCTGTTGGAAATATTTCGCGTTGGGGGTCGCGTCGACCTCCGGGTCGATCTCGTCGACGCGAGGCAGCGGATGCATCACGGCGACGTCCTTCTTGCCCTTGGTCAGTAGCTTGTTCGTGACGCGGTACGTCCCGGTCACCTTCTGGTACTCTTCCGGGTCGCCGAAGCGTTCCTGTTGGATGCGGGTCGCATAGAGGACGTCGGCGCGCTCCACGGCCTTCGTGAGGCTCGTGGACTCTTCGTTCGGATCGATGGCCCGGCGCCGGTCTCCACGCGGACCCGCGTCTCATTCGTG
>CAZXJU010000108.1:0-6695 GCA_964641035.1 uncultured Halobacteriales archaeon
GGCTCCATCGACGCCCAGATGGACGACGACGATTTCGAGGACTTCCACTTGCCGACCGGCGAGTATGCCGTGGTGCACAGTCTGCCGGACCGGCCCGTGGTGGCGGCAACGATCTTCGACGCGTCCGACGCGCCGATCGCGCACCGGCAGTGGATCCTCCAGCCCGACGGCATCCACATCGTCGGCTCGTGCACGCCGGACGGGCGGCCGTTGAAGGTGCGGGCCAACCCGGACGGGACCACCGAGATCGCGGAATCGTTCTGCGAGGACTGCGCCGAGGTCCTCGCGCCGGAGCCAGTCGAATCGATCCACGGGCAATTGGTGGCCGAGGTGGAGGCCTTCGCCGACGATTGGGGGACACGGCCGGTCCGCTATTATTTTCGCGAAGGCTCCAAGGAATCGGCCACGCGAGGCCTCCGGCTCAGCGGCCTCTGGCTCGACGAGGACGCGTTGGACCTGGCGGCGGCCACATGGTACATCGCCGAAGGGGAACGCCTCTTGGACGACATCGAGCAGGCCTCCGGCGACCTCGAAAAGATCCGCAGCAAATTCCCGCTGAGCCCCGTGCTTTGGGACGACGTCCGCTCGGTACGGAAGTAGGCGGCCTCACGCCTTCTTCGGCTTCTTCCCAAGCGTCCGCAGAATGTCCGCCTTCGTGACCACGCCCAACGACCGACCGTTCTCCATAACCATCAGGATCGAGTGGTCGTCTAGCAGGCGGCTCAATGCGTCGACGTCCGCGTCCGGGCTGACCTGAGGCGGCGCCGGTTGGACGATGGTGGCCACGCGCTGCTTGGCCAGGTCCCGGATTTCTTCGCCGCGGCTCATCTCCTCCACGAGTTTCCGTTCGGTGATCGACCCGACGACACGGCCGTACTCCATCACCGGCAGGACGCTGAAGCCGCCCTTGTTCATCACGGAGGCGGCCTTCTGGAGGCTGTCCTTGGGCCGGACGCTAACGACGTCGTCCGTCATGACGTCACGCGCCGTCCAGCCGGGGTCGCGACCGGCGCTGTTGAGGACCTCCACGATCTTCGTCAGCGTGCTGACGCGCGGATCGACGCCCCCCGTCTCGATGCGGGCGACCAGCGGCTGGCTGATGCCAGCGCGTTCGGCGACCTCCCGCTGCGTCATCCCGAGTTCGAGGCGACGTTTGCGCAGCTCGGCGCGCGTAGGGATCCGCATCATGGGACGCATCGCGATACCGGCTCACGCATAAGGGATTGTTGCCGCGGATGCGCGGGCGTCTCACGCGCCGCGAAGCGGCACGGCGAACCCGAAGGTGCTTCCCTTGCCGTGGCCTTGGCTTCTGACCCATACACGGCCGCCGTGCTCCTCGATGATGCCCTTGCAGATGTAGAGGCCCAACCCGGTGCCTTTTTCCTTGATCTCCTTCGGGTCGTGCACCTGGCTGAACGGTTGGAAGAGTTTTCCGGCCTCCTCGGGGGTGAGCCCGCGTCCGGAGTCTGTGACGGTGACGCGGGCGGTGGCGCCGTCGGCGGCCGCCGACACCCGGACGGTCCCCTTGGCCGGGGTGAATTTGAGCGCATTGGTGAGGTAGTTGTAGAGCACCTGGGTCACGCGCTGCGTGTCCGCCTCGACCGGCAGGGCCGCCTTGGCGTCCACTTCCATCTTGACGCCTTTCTCTTTGTACGGCTCCTCGAACGAGGAGGCCGCCTCCAAGACCAGGTCCTTGAGGTCGGTCGGTTCCTTCTGCAGTTTGAGCTTGCCGGCCTCCATCCGGGCGATGTCCTTGAGGTCCTGGACCAGCCGCTTCACCTGCTTCGCGTTCCGTCCGATGATCTCCAGGCCCTTCTTGACCGGCTCCGGCACGTCCGCCGCCTTCTTCTCGAGGATCGACAGCTGCAGCGAGATCGGCGACAACGGGGAGGCCAGGTCGTGCGCGATGTTGTTGAGCATCTGCGTACGCGACTCTTGAAGCTCCTTGACCCGGTTGAGGCTGTATTCCAGGCCCTCCTCGGCGCGTTTTCGATCGGTGACGTCCAGCCAGAACCCGACGATCTCCAACGGCTGGCCGTCGTCGTCGCGCACCAGCCGCGCCACGTCCTTGAGCGTCCGCCATTCCCCGGCGGCGTTCCGGAACCGGTACTCTTGCGTCAACGTGCCCTTCTCGAACAGCTTCGCCAGGCGTGCCATGACATTCGGCTGCTCGTCCGGATGCAGGCGCGCGGTCCAGAAGTTCGGATCGCCCGTCATGTCGCGCGGCACGTACCCGAGGATCGCCTCCGCGTTGGGACTGACGAACGTCAGCCCGTAGTCGCCGCCGGGGCTCGCGGCGTACGCCACGACGGGGCCCACCTCGTACGGGTAGGCCAGACGGCGGCGCAGCGTCTGCGCCTCCCGGCGGGACGCACGGGTCTCGGTCGTGTCCTGGACGACCGACACCAGCAGCGTCTGGTCGCCGGCCTCGTCCTTGAGCGGCCGGCACGACTCGGCCAGCCACCGGGTCGCGCCGCCGGCGTCCTTGATACGGTACTCGAGGTCGTACCCGCCCTCGGAGGCGGCCGCCTCGGCCACGCGGGCTCGGTCGTCCTCGTGGACGGCCTCGTACCACGTCTGGGTGTGCTGGTACAGTTCGTCGGCGTCCCGGCCGAACACTGCGGCGAACGCCGGGTTGACGAACACGGTCTCCGTGCGGTCCGCGTCCGTCACCCACACGATCTCGTCGAGCCGGCTGGTCATCGCGTCGAGCCACTGTTCCGTCTGCGCCAGCCGCTGCGCCGCCTGGCGGTGTTCCTCGACCAAGGTACGCTTGGACTTGTAGTCGGAGGCGTGCCACAGGGTGTGGGCGACGAACTGGCCGACGGGCCCCAAGGCGTCGGCTTCCGCGCTGCCGAACGCGTCCGGACGTTGGGCGATCATCTCCAGGAGCCCCATCGTGTGCCCCTCGACGCGCAGAGGGAGCGCAAGATAGGACCGGACGTCGCTGGCGCCCAAGGGGAACGGGCCGGGCGGGGAGCGGGCGGCGAGGTCCGGCACGTAGAGCTGGTCGCCGGCATCGAGCAGTCCTCGTCCGGGGCTGGCGTCGGCGCGGCTGCGGCCGCCGCGGTACGCCGACAGGGTGCCGGCGGCCGCCCGGCATTCCAGGTCGCCGCCGCGGACGGTCGTGAGGGCGCCGCCGTCGGCCTCGACCAGCCGGATCGCGTGTTCCACGGTCGTCTGGAGGAAGTCGTCGACGGCGTCCGGGTCCTGGGCGATCCGACGTTGGGCCTCGACGAGGCCTTGCACGAGGTCGGAGGCTTCGCGTAGGATCGTCTCGGCGCGGCCCCGGCGGTGGCCTTCGTGGCGAAGCTCTTGCCCGCGCCGTAGCGCATAATAGGTGAAGGCGGCCGCGGCGAACAGCAAGAGGACGAGGCTTTCGGTCAGGTCGAGCCCGGTGGTGGCCAGCGGCCGGCCGGCGAGCAGACCCTCGAGGTCGGCAAACCAGACGAGGGCGAACAGCGCGGCGCCGAGCCCTCCGACTAGGGCCAGATCGATCCAGGTGCCCTTGCGTCGTGCCGTCATGGCGTGGGTCGACGTATGGCACCCGCTATCTAAAGGGCGGCGAAACGTGGCGAAGGCCGTTGGCACGCGGCGTATCCTTTATACGGCGGCCGGGTTTGGGCGGCCGATGGCTTCCGATGACGCCGGAAAACCGGTGCTCGTGTGCGTGGCGTGGCCGTACGCCAACGGGAGCCTGCACTTGGGCCATTTGGCGGGAAGCCTCCTGCCTCCGGACATCTTCGCCCGGTACCACCGCGCCAAAGGCAACCGCGTGCTGATGGTCTCCGGGTCGGACTGTCACGGAACCCCGATCATGGTGACTGCGGAGAAGCAAGGCAAGACGCCGGCACAGGTCGTCGAGGAATACCACGCCGAGCACGTGCAGTCGCTTGAGGACCTCGGGATCCAGTTCGACCTGTTCACCAAGACGACGACGGACAACCACCGACAGCACGTGCAGGACATATTCAAGACGCTGCTGGACCAAGGATACTTGGAGGAACGGGAGACCGAGGCGACGTATTGCGCCTCGGAGAAACGCTTCCTGCCCGACCGGTACGTCGAGGGCGTCTGCCCGCATTGCGGGTCCGACGGCGCCCGCGGCGACCAGTGCGACACGTGCGGCAAGACGCTCGATCCGACGGACCTCAAGGAGCCGACGTGCAAGCATTGCGGCGCCACACCCGAAGTGCGGCCGACCCGGCACTTCTTCTTCCGCTTGACGGCGTTCCAGGACCGGCTGACGAAGTGGCTTGCCGGGAAGAAGGACTGGCGGGCCAACACCATCAACTTCACCGACAACTGGCTGGCCGAAGGCCTCAAGGACCGGGCGATCACGCGGGACCTCACGTGGGGCGTCCCGATCCCGCTCGACGGGTACGAGGACAAACGGCTCTACGTCTGGTTCGAGGCCGTCTGTGGGTACTTGACGGCGTCCATCGAGTGGGCGGACCGCGTCGCCGGCGACGCGGACGCCTGGAAGGACTGGTGGTACGGCGAATCCGCCGAGTCGTACTATTTCCTGGGCAAGGACAACATCCCGTTCCATACGATCATCTGGCCTTCGATCCTCATGGGGTATTCGGACGGACTCGTCCGGTCGGGCCGGGCCGAGAAGCCGTTGAACCTGCCGACCGACGTGCCGGCCAACGAGTTCCTGACGCTGTCGGGGCAACAGTTCAGCAAGAGCCGGGGCATCGGCATCGGCATCCCGGACATCCTGGAGAAGTTCGACCCGGACACGATCCGGTACTACCTGAGCGTCAACATGCCGGAATCCCGGGACGCGGACTGGTCGTGGGAGGATTTCACGGCCAAGGTGAACGACGAACTGGTCGGCACGTTCGCCAACTATGCGCACCGCGTCCTGAGCTTCGTCCACAACCACTACGGCGACGTCCCGCCGGCGGGCGAACCCGGGGCGAAGGACGCGGAGGCCGTCGCGCAGATCGAGGCGGCCCGCCAGGAGGTCGGCCGTCATCTCGAACGGTGCGAGTTCAAGAAGGCGGTCCGCCGGGCGGTGAAGTTGGCGCAGTACGCAAACCAATACATCGACGAGGTGGCGCCGTGGAAACTCATCAAGGACGACCGCGGAGCGTGCGACGCCCGGTTGAACACGGCGTTGCGGCTGGTGCAGGCGTTGGCGATCCTCATGCAGCCGTTCCTGCCGCGGGCCTCACAACGCCTGTGGGAGTCGCTGGGTGAGGACGGCGCGGTGGAGACCGCCGCTTGGTCGTCGGCGGGGACACAACTGCCCGCTGGGCGCAGCCTGGCGGAACCGAAGGTGCTTTTCGAGAAGATCGACCTGAGCGAACGATTGGGGGGACCTGACACGACCGAAGATGAAGCGACGAGCGAGACGACGGAGCATGTGAGCATCAAGGACTTCCAGCGGCTCGACCTGCGGGTCGGCCGCATCGCGGAGGTCAAGGACCATCCGGATGCGGACAAGCTCTACGTCCTGACGATCGAAGAGGGCGACGGGTCGACGCGGACGCTGGTGGCCGGCATGAAGGCGCACTACGCCAAGGAAGACCTCCTGGGCCGGATGGTGGCCTACGTCGCGAACCTGGAGCCGGCGAAGATCCGCGGCGTCGAGAGCCAAGGGATGGTCCTCGGGGCCGACGACGGGACGGCCGTCAGCGTGTTGAGCCCGGACAAAGAGTTGGCGCCCGGGGCCCGGATCCGATGATCGAGCCCGACGTGACGCGCATCGACTGCCACGTGCATACCGGCCATTCCCCGGACGGAAAAGGCACCGTCTCGGAGGCGGTCCGCGCGGCGAAGGCGGCCGGGCTGGATGGCGTGGCGATCACCGACCACAACACGATCCGCGCCCATCGGGACATCAAGGCGCTCAAAAACCCCGACATCCTCGTGGTGCCCGGCATCGAGGTCAGCACCGCGGACGGCCACTGCCTGGGCCTTGGCGTCCGGGAGAACATCGAGACCGGACGGAGCCTCGAGGAGACGATCGGGCTGATCGAGGCGGCCGGCGGCGTCGCCGTCCCGTCGCACCCGAAGCGGCGCGTGCACGGCATCGGACCGAAGGTCGTCGAGCGTTGCGCCGACCTCCTGGCGGCGCTCGAAGTCTACAACGCGCACGACGGCGACCGACGGAGCCACAAGGCCGAACTCCTGGCCATCCACCATAAGTTGGGTGGCACCGGCGGCTCCGACTCGCACCGCGCCGACGACGTCGGCCACGCCTATACGACGGCGCCAGGCACCGTCGAGACGGTAGACGACTTCATCCAACTGATCGCCGACGGGCAGACATGGGGCGAAGGCGTCCCGTTCAAGCGGGGCCGCCAGCTACGCAAGAACATCGTCAGTTTCGGGAAATGGGTCGGACGCGGGTTCCGGTCGATTTGAGCCGGATGCCGCCTAGTTTCCTTTGAACTTCTTCTGGATCTTCTCGCCGGTCTTCCGCGCGGCGTCCGGCAGGTCGTCCCAGTGCTTTTGGCGCCATTCGTGCCAGGCCGCTTCCTGGTCTTGGTACTGCTCGATCTGGCCTGAGACGTCTTCGTACACCTTGAACAGTTTCGCCAGGCGTTCCTGCTCCTTCTCGAAGTTCTCTCGGTAATCGTCGGTGAGGTCACTCGCCTTGCGAAGTTCCTCGGACAGGCGCTTGTTCTCGGTCTCCAAGTAGTCGATCTTCGCCTTGATCGCCGAGACGGACCCGATCTCCT
>CAZXJU010000109.1:0-6658 GCA_964641035.1 uncultured Halobacteriales archaeon
TTCCAACCGAGGCGGAACGGGGGTTCCTCTTCAAGTGCCTCGGCGGCATAGAAGTCGACGGTGGTGCCGCCGGTGACGACCGGCTGGATGCCGTGGGGGCGCGCGAGTTCTTGGATTCCGGCCGCGACCAAGAGTTTGGCGTCCAGGTCGAGTCCCTCGATGAGGGCGGCACGGGCCTTCTCAAACGCGTCGGGCGCGGCCATGCGTCCTCCGGTTCTGGGGCCGTGGGTTGAGTCGGAAGCGGCGCGGTCCGAGCGGGACGACGCGACGGCTTTCCAGCCAGAGCTCCCAGCTTTCGGCCGCGACTTGCGCGAGTTGGCGTTGTTCGGAGGGGTGGCGTGTGACGCTTCGGGCGCCGAGCAGGCGGGCGCGCCGCGCCCGGGCGACGCGGATCGGGCGTTCGGCGGCTTCGTGGAGTTCTTCCAGCCATTCGACTTCGGGCCGGGTGTCGAGCAGTTGGCCGACGGCCTGGTCGTAGGTGACGCCTTGCGGCTTGATGCGGCTGAGGCGTCGTTTGGTGGCCTGGGAGATTGCGACCGTCGTCATGCTATTTTTAATGCTATAGCTTTATATTTAGCCTTTTGGCTGACGGGGTCGTAGGCTTGGGGCTGGGCCGTCAATAGATGGTCACGCTGCGGACGCCGTCGACCTGCTGCATCTCCTGCAGGAGGTTGGCGGGCACGGCCTTCTCGGTGATGATGAAGAGTTTCGGTTCGTCGCTGAAGTCGGGGTCGTCGACGATCGCCTGGCGGATGCTGATCTGTTCGCGGGCGATGAGCTGGCTGACGCCGGAGAGGATGCCGGGTTTCGAGGCGTTGTCGGGCAGGATCTCGATGACGCCCCAGTTGAGCTGGGGGGCGACCTCCTTCAGGTGGAGCGTGGGTTGGAAGCGGCGGAAGATCCGGTAGAGTTCGGGGTTCTGCTCGATGGTCCTGGCGGTGGCGGAGACGATGCGGCGGTCGACGTGGGCGGCGCGGCCGATGGCGCTGTCGGCCAGTTCCACGTCGCCGGCATAGACCTTGCCGTCCTCGATGCGGAAGCCGTGTTGGATCATCAGGCGGACGACGCGTTCCTGCGCCGGGTACCGGCGGAAATAATCCATCAGCGCAGCCCACATGCGTGCTCTGGACGCCAGAAAGGCGGAGTGGCGTACATAACGGTTCGCTGTGGGGGCGGCGCGGACGCTCCGACAATCCCTAGGAGTGGAAAAAAGTAGGAAGGGAAGGGCCGCTGAGTTGGAGTGATGGGGGCCATCACTTCGGAGGAGGGATATGGCTCAGAAATTGAACGCCGCTTTCGCAGCACCCAACATCGACCGCTTGCCCTTCCTACGAACTACGTTTCGTCGTTTGCCTATAAATCGTTTCTGGTAACATAGTTCATGCCAAGGGTTGTCCGGCCCTTGGGCGCGCGGACGCTTATATACGGGCGGGGGCCATGGGCCGGATGTGCCTTCGCAGAGCCCGCCGGAGCCGTTGTCGGAGCAGGTCGAGAACTACCTCAAGCACATCCTGCGGATCTCCAAGGAGCACGGGTCGGCCAAGACCGGCGAGATCGCCAAGGCCGTGGGCGTGGCGCCGGCGTCGGTGACGGAGATGCTGCGCAAGCTCGAGACGCAGGGCTTCATCGAGTATGACAAGTACCACGGGGCGAAGCTCACAGAGGACGGCTACTTCCGCGCGCTCGGGGTGTTGAAGAAGTTCAAGCTGGCGGAGAAGTTCCTGGAGGAGGTCGTCGGGATGGAGCCGGAGGCGGCCGAGGTGTGGGGCTGCAAGATGGAGCACGTGATCCCGCCGGAGCTGGAGGAGTGGTTCTACCAGCAGTTGGTCGAGAAGGGGCAGAAGCGTCGGCCGGTCGAGGCATAACCGCCTGATGCCGATGCGTTCTCCCTGGGACGTCGTCCACCCGTCGAGGAGGCCCGTCTCGCCGGCAAGGGCAGGCGCGAGAAAATGTTCGACAACGTCTCGTGGGGCCCACGCGATCTTCCGACGTCCCGATTCGGGTCGGTTGGACCGGGCGACGCCATGGAAACGTGCGAGACGTGTTGCCACGCTTATCGATGCCGGGTCGTTCGAATCGAGCAAGGGTCGAGGGCGCGTACGGCGCCGGGTTCGCGCCGCCCTTCGTCAATCAGGACGTCGGTGTCGACCGCGACAGGAAGCTTACGACCGGTGGCGGCGCAGGCGGCGATAGGTGTCGTCGATTTCCTGGCGGCCTCGTTCGTTGATCTCACGGACGTACTCCTTGGAGGAGGCGGCTTCCTCATCGGTGAGCATCCCCTTCAGCATCGCCAGGGAGCGTTTTCCAAGGATGCGCATAACGACCTCACTGAAACTTTCGCCTTCGTGCTGCTCGTTTCGAAGGAGCCGATACGCCTCGTCCGACAGGTTCACCGTATGGCGGGGCACAACATACACGTGTGTGTTGCTATCATAAAGGGGTTGCCTTGCTGGAGGCTGGAAGCCTACTCTACAATCTCTTCGAGGACCATGCCTTCGAGCATCATCGGCTTGAGGTTGTTGGCCAGCGCGACGGCTTCCTTGAGTTTGTGCGTGTGCTCGGCGTAGATCGTGTAGAGTTTCTCGCCCTCGTCGACGCGGCGTCCCTTCTTTTGGTGGAGGAAGATGCCGGCGCCCTTGTCGCGGGGGCTGCCGGCCGCGCGGGCGATCCGCACCAGCTTCTTGTTGTCCAGGTGTTCGACGTAGCCGTGGTGGCGGCTGCGGATCGTCTCGGAGAGCGGGCCGGGTTCGAGGTCTTCGGATTTCAGGTCCTTGTTGCCGCCTTGCGCGCCGATGATCTCGAAGAACTTTTTGTGGGCGTCGCCGGAGCTGAGCGTCTTGGCGGCCAGATTGTACCCGTCGCCTTTCTGGGCGGCGCCGCCGAGTTCGAGCAGGACGCCGGCGAGGCTGCACGCCTTCTCGATGAGGCTTTGGGGGTGGTCGGCGCCTTCGAGGACCTCGATGGCTTCTTTGATCTCGAGGATGGGGCCGATGGCGCGGCCGATGGGTTGGCCGCCGTAGCTGATGGCGCATTGGACGTGCATTCCTAGGCGTTCGCCGACGGCGATGAAGTCGCGCGCCAGCTTGCGTGCGGGTTCCGCCTCGGGGATCTTGGCGCCGGTGCCGATGGGGATGTCGATGACGACGCGGTTGGCGCCGACGGCCTTCTTTTTGGCCATGACGCTGGCCAGGAGTTGGGCGTGGGGGTCGATCGAGAGGGGGTATTCGATGCGGATGATCTCGTCGTCGGCGGGGGCGAGGTTGACGCCGCCGCCCCAGGCGAGGATGCCGTTGGTCTTCTCGGCGATCTGCTTGATCTGGTCGGCGCTGAACTCGACGGGTGCGATGACCTCCATGAAGTCGGCGGTGCCGCAGGCGCTGGAGATGGCGCGCGACGAGGTCTTGGGGATGAGCAGGCCGTTGGCGGCGACGATGGAGACGGCCAGGGGGGCGTACTTGTTGCCGGGCACGCCGCCGATGGAGTGGACGTCGAGCACGGGTTCGCGGTCGAAGTTGACGGTCTCGCCGCTGGCGACCATGGCTTCGACGCATGCGACGATCTCGTCGAGGTCCATGTCGTGGACGTAGGTGGCGCATGCCCACGCGGTCAGTTCGATGTCGGTGAGGTTCTTTCGGCTGATGTCCTCGATGATCTCTCGGATCTCGTCGGCGTCGAGTTTCTTTCCGTCGAGTTTCCGGCGGATGAGGTCGACGCTGCGTGGCCGCGCGCCGGGCACGAGGTCGATCTTGGCGCCGGCGTCGGCGTCGAGGCGTCCGGCGAGTTCGCTGGAGGCGCCGGCTTCGCCGGGTTCGACGGTGGCGCCGCGTGTGACGGTGACGGCGGCGGTGACTTGTTGGTTCGTCCCGACGATGTGGACGCGGACGCGGTCGAGGGCCATCAGGCCGAAGCGTTCGGCGTCCTTGTGGTGGAGGAAGACCTCGGGCGTGCCGGCTTCGATCTCGAGCGGTTTCAGCGTGAAGCGCATCTCGCCGGGGTGTTCGGGTGGCGTGTCGTCGGCGGTGGCGCCGTCAGTTTTCGGCTTTGAAGGATTCATAGTTGTATTCCTCTTGGCCCCATTTTTCGAGGGCGGTCTTCAGTTCGGGATGGTCTTGAGCGTATTCGTCGGGGTCGACGCCTTGGGCGGCCGCGTCGATGGCCTGCATGAGCGCGCGGGCGCCGGCGGTGGTGCCGTCGGGGTGGCCGTGGACGCCGCCGCCGGCCTGGATGACGTAGTCCATGCCGAAGACTTGGGTCTCGCCGGCGACGCTGGCGGGGTGCATGCCGCCGGAGGCGACGGGTAGCGCGGGTTTGAGGCCGTGCCAGTCGTCTCGGAGCGCGTGGATGAGGTCGTCGAGTTCGGCGGGGTGTTCCATCTTTCCGGTGGCGGTGCCGAGGTGGAGTTGGTCGCCGCCGGCCAGGCGGGTGAGTTTGGCGAGCACGAGCATGCTGATGCCGTAGTCGGGTGCGCGGGTGAAGGCGCCGTGCATGGCGCGGTGCACGTGGATGGGCACGTCGACGCCGTCGTCGAGCCGGAGGGCGCGCAGGGCGTCGAAGCCGGCGGTCAGGACGTCGATCATGCAGGCGTTGGGGCCGTATTCTTGGATCCGGTCCCAGCGGTCGAGGATCTCGTCGGCGCCGGCGGTGAGGTTGATGGCGTAGAGGCAGGGTTTGCCGGTCTGGCTCTCGACGTCGTCGAGGGCGTCCAGGACCAGCCGGGCGCGTTCGTCGAGCGGGCAGAAGGATTGGTCGGTGAGGGTCTCGTCGTCCTTGATGAGGTCGAGGCCGCCGAGGGCGGACTCCTTGGCGACGTGGGCGGTGCCTTTGGGGTCGAGGCCGACCTTGGGTTTGACGATGGTGCCGCCGTGGGGTCGCGGTTTGTCGGTGGTGCGGGTGCGTTGGCGGACGCCTTGGATGCCGAGTCGGGGGCCGGGCCATTGGTCGATGAAGGTCTTGGGGAACTCGATGTCGATCCAGCGGGCGCGGGTCAGCGAGCCGAGTCCGAAGAAGTTGCCGGCGAGGATGGAGAGGACGCCGGGCATGTTGTCGGCTTCGAAGATGTCGATGGGGTATCCGACGCGGGCGGTGCCGGCGTCCTCGTCGACGTCGATGACGCGTCCGGCGAGCGTCTCTTCGCGGCTGCCGTCGCGCACGGGGACCTCGGTCCATGTGCCGGTGGTCTGTTCGGCGGCGACGACGCGGGCGGCGTCGCGGACGGTGAACTCGTCGGCGGCCAGTTCGTACGTGGCGATGATGGTGTCGTCTAGATCCATCGTTTGATGCCTCCGAAGACGCGTTCGACGAAGGCGCGGGTTTCGTTGGGTTCGATGGGGCCTTCCTCGGTGAGGTATTTGGTGACGAACTCGGGCGGGGTGCGGTCGAAGACGGGGTTGTGGACGGTGACGCCGTCGGGCAGGTCGGCGGGGTCGGCGATCTCGGCGGGGTCGCGTTGTTCGATGGGGACGTCTTCGCCGTCGAGCGTGTAGGGGCTGAACTTGTAGGATTCGCCGGCGACGTAGAACGGGATCCCGAGGACTTGGGCGTAGAGGGCGACGGCGCGCGTGCCGACCTTGTTGTAGAGGCTTCCGTCGGCGGCGACGGTGTCGGCGCCGACGACGACCTTGGTGACGGGCGTGGTGGCCATCACGTGGTAGGCGGCGCTGTCGACGATGAGGGTGCTTGGGACGCCGAGTTTTGCGAGGTTCTTGACGGTGATGAGTCCTTGGCGGAAGGGGCGGGTCTCGGTGGCGTAGACGGTGAGGCGTTTGTCGGCTTCGACGGCGCGGGCGATGGATGCGCCGGCGACGGTGGAGTGGCAGTGGGTGAGGACGACGTCGCCGTCGTCGAGGTAGGATTGGGCGAGGTCGGCGATGGCGGCGCGGGACGCGTCGACGCGTGTGGCGAACGCGTCGGCGGCTTCGCGGACGGCGTCTTTGGCGTCGTCGACGTCGTCGGCGGCCATGCCGGGCGTGAGCGCGGTGTTGAGGCCGTTTCGTAGGCTGACGGCGGTGGGGCGGGCGGAGGCGAGTTCTTCGGCGGCTTCCAGGAGTTGTCGGCGGAACGCGTCGACGTCGTCACCTTGGTACGATTCGGCGGCGCGTGCCAGGGCGCGGACGGCTTCTTTGCCGATCTCGCCGGCGCCGCGGGTGCGCATGGATTCGATGTCGGCGCGTACGGTCTCGACGATGGGGGGTTGAGGGGAAGACGTCATGGATTCTCGGGCACCGTGGGAACCTCTGGATTGGTGGGCTTGCGGATATAACTTTTCGGACGTGGTTGGCGGGTCACGGACCGAGGACGTCGCCTTGGCGCCGGTCGAACGTCAGCAGTCGACCGTCGTGGGCCTTCGCCACGGCGATCGCGACGGCGTCGGGGTAGCTCAGCTGCGCCTGCGCCCGAAATATCGTCGCCGCCTGCGAAACATCGAAGACCGTCTCGATCTGGAATACGCGCTGCTTCATGAGGTCGTCGAGGGCGTGGCGGACCACGCTGTGTGCCGATTCGGCTCCGGACGTTCGACGGGCATGGGCCCACACGACGGCGAGGTACTCGGCCAGGATCACGGCCGGCACAAGGAAGCGGCCGTCCTGTTTCATGGCGTGCAGGGCGTCGGCGTGGTGGTGGTCGTCTGGGTTGCGCAATGCCACCAGTAGGCTGGTGT
>CAZXJU010000110.1:0-1067 GCA_964641035.1 uncultured Halobacteriales archaeon
CGTACGCGTACGGGTCGTCGTAGCCGGGCGCCGGCCCGGACTGCGCCTGCGCCTCTCCGGCCGCGGTCAACAGGAGCGTGACGGCCAACGTGATCCAGAACGTTCTACGCATCGTCCTCATGGTTCAATCTCCTGGGGCGTTCGCGACGCTCTCGTCATAGTAGACGGGGTACGGCGCGTCCCCGAAGTCGGACGAGAGCACGACCCAATGGGTGTCCTCGTCGAACGCGTGCGCCTTGACGCCGTAGTGGAACCCTTGGGCCACGTTGTCGGCGACGGTGATGTTCGCGCGCCGGAACCCGTCCAGGTCGATGGCGGCCGCTTTCGCGTAGCCGTCGTCGAAGAGGCCGAGGGGGCCCCCGTCGTCGGATTCGGTTGCCGTCCACGTGAGCTGGTTGCCGCTCACGTTGAACTCGACCTCCTTGGCCACGTGGACGCGCAGGGCGCTCGTGTACGAGTGGCCGGGCCCGAAGAGCGGCACGCCGGCCGGCCCGTCGCGGCTGCGTTCCTCGAGCCGGACCTGGTTGTCGACCAGTTCGAACCAGCCTTCGTTGACGCGGTCGTGGTTCGCGTCGTCGGCGTGGAAGACGTCGACCCAGATGGGGCCCCCGTCGACGACGTTTCGTGCGATGACGATCTTCGTCCAATGCTTGTGGTCGTCTTCGAGTTGATCGACCTGTTCGCTGCGGGCCGTCCGGTCGTCGGCCGCGTGGTTGCGGTCTTCGTACCGGACGCCGTACCCGTCGGGGTCGACGACGCGGTTGTCGGTGAACTCGACGCTCGTCCATCGCATCGTGTGGTCGTGGTCGTGCGCCGCGAGCTTCGACTCGTTGTCTCCATGGTAGTGGCTGTGGGTGGCGAAGAACCCGTTGCCGTGGTGGTGGCCGTGGAAGTCGAGGTCGACGGAGCCGTAGAACGTGTTGTGGTGGATGAGGCCCTGGTTGAAGCCGTCGACGTTGGCGACGCGCGGGTCCTCGGCGAAGAGGTACGGCGCGGTCTCCCGGACGGGGTCGAACAGGCTCTGGCTTGATTTGGGCCCGATGACGTTGTCGCGGAACTCGCCGTCG
>CAZXJU010000110.1:1167-6619 GCA_964641035.1 uncultured Halobacteriales archaeon
TTGTGGGCCGCGGGTTTCGCGTCGTGGTGATGGCCGTCCGGGTCGCCGGCGACGCCGCCACGCAGCGCCGCCTCGTGGGCGCCGGCTTCGGTGGCAGGTGCGTCCGGGGAGTCGCCGGTCGCCTGGAGGGTGGCGACGCCGACGGCGGCCAGGCCGACGACCGCGGCGGCCATCAAGGGGTGGAGGAGGGAGGGGGTCATCGTCATTGCCAGCCTGCAAGACGTTGAAGCCGTCGCGTGCGTATATGAGGAGCCTGGATGGCAGGTTGAATCGAGAAGACCCCGGTCGTGGCCGCCGGCGACGCTAGAACCGCGCGATCCGGAACAGGTCGAGGTCGTCGCGCGGCCCTTGGTCTGTGGCCAGGTCCGCAAGGGCCTCGCCGACGACGCTGGAGAACTTGAAGCCGTGCCCCGAGAACCCGGCGGCGACCACGACGTTGTCGTGGTCTGGATGCCGGTCCAGGATGAAGTGCTCGTCCGGCGTGTTCGTGTACATGCAGACCGCGGTCTTGCTCGGCGCTACGTCGAGGGCGGGGACGAACCGGCCGATTCGCCGGCGGAACGCGTCCGTCTCCTCCTGCGTCACCGCTTCCCGGTCCAAGGAGTCCGGGTCGGTGGTGGCCCCTTCGTGGTGGACCGCGGCCTTCACGCCGGACCCAAAGTCGGGAAACCCGTAGAGAAGGCGGCCCGGTTCGGGCTCGAACGCGAACACCGGGCACGCCGTCGGGTCGAACGCCGCCGGATCCTTGGGGACCGACCAGAACTGGACTTGGCGTTCGACCTTGAGTTCGACGCCGACGTCGCCGAGGACCTGGTCCGACCAGGCGCCGGCGGCCACGACCAACCGGTCCGCCTCATACGAGCGGCCGGCCGTCTCGACGACGACACCATCTTGGTCCGCACGCCACCCTGCGACCGGCTCATCGAAGACGAGTCGCGCGCCCCGACGTTGCGCCGACGTCAGATGCGCCTCAACGCATCGTTCGGGGAAGACCGCCCCGGCGGCCGGTTCGACGACCGCCTCCATCGCGTCGTCGGGGCGGAACTGCGGCCACCGCCTGCGCACGTCGGCGGCCGAAAGCGTCTGGACGTCCAGGTCGTGCTCGGCGGCCGCCCGCGTCGCACCGGCGACGACTTCACCGTCCGCGACCCCCATCAACACGATCCCGGTCTCCTGCATCAGGGTCCGGCTGGACGCGGCTTCCAAGGCCCGCCACAACTCGTACGACCGCTTCAACAGCGGGACGTAGGCCGGGTCCTCCCAGTACGCCTGGCGGATGATCCGGCTCTCACCGTGGCTGGACCCCATGGTGTGCGGCGGCCGGAACCGGTCGAAACCGACCACGGATTCGCCACGGTCGGCCAGGTGATACGCCGCCGCCGAACCCATCGCCCCCAGTCCGAGGACCGCCACGTCGTGTCGTCGCATCCGAGCCGCCTTCCCATCGGACGGCCCCAAAAGAACCTGTCCTCGGATGCCGCCGGCGAGAAAGTATTAGGAGGGACGCTGAGGATGGCGCCATCACATGACGAAACTCCGCATCCTGTTCGCCTGCGTCGGCAACGCCTTCCGGTCGCAGGTCGCCGAAGGCTTCACGCGCGCGTGGGCCGACCCGGAGAAGGTCGAGGTCCGCAGCGGCGGCACGAACCCGGCGGGTGTCGTCAGCTCGCGTGCGGTCGCCACGATGCAGGAGTTGGGCATCGACATCTCCGACCAGAAAAGCAAGCCGCTCGACATCGAGTACGCGCGGGACGCCGACGTCTTCGTCACGCTGTGCGGCCCCCTCGACGACGCCTGCCCGCGCGCGGTCGCCAAGAAGGCGGTCGATTGGGGCATGACGGATCCGCAGCACGCCGAGGAGGAGACGGTCGTCCGCGTGCGCGACGAGATCGGCCGCCGCGTACGCGCGCTTTTGGCGGAACACGGACTCCTCAAGGACGGCGTGCCCGTTGAGCAGTGAAGCCGAGGACGTCATACGGGCCCTTGTGGGTGAGATCGCCCGGCGGCTCGGCGTCGAACCGCCAACGGTCCGCTTCGTCGAGGGGGCCGCGGCCGTACGCTGGGAGCGGGGCACGGGCGTGCGTGTGCCGGCCCACGTCTTGGCCCATTTCGACCGGTTCGGTACGGTGCCGACGGCGGCCGCCCGCGACGTGGCGTTCGCGATGGCCAAGGCCGCGGAGCGCCAAGCCGGGGAGGACGACGCGACGATTGTCGAAGTGAAGGCGTTGTCGTTCGCGGAGGCGTTCGTCCGGGACCGGGTGCTCAACCGCTAGAGCACGAGCCCGCCTTCGTCCATGTCGCGGAACCGGTCGGCGCATATGGGGCACGCCTCGTCGACGCGGCTCGGTTCGTTCGGGTCCGCCTCCGGTTCGGGATGCCACGGCTGGGCCTCGTCGTGGTCGCGTTCGCACAGCGGCGTCCCGGCCCATTCGCCGTTGGACCCGGCCGGCTCTTCGAGCACGACGACGTGCAGGCGTTCGTCGCCTCCGTGCCGGCGGGCCGGAAGCACCTCTCCTCGCATGGGCATTCGAATCGGATGGTCTACGCGTACGGTACGCTAGAAAGGTTGTGGCACGAACCCCGAAAGGAGCCGCGTTCAGTTGGCCGTGTCGGCCCATGGGGCCACGGCGTCGCGGACGAACCAGCGGTCGATGAGCTTCTTGACCTTGTCCTTCTGGGTTTCGGTCATCATCTTGTTGGCGTCGAGCGCCGTGAGGAAATTCTCGTGCTCGCCGGTGGTGATGTGGCCGTCGGCCAGGATCCGTTGCAGCGTCTTCATGAGTCCGACGGGCATGAAGTCGAACCGGTCCTCGAGGCTGTTGACGCGCACGTCGCCGCGCAACTCGTCGATGCGGCGGTCCAACACGCCGAACTGGCTCTCGTGCAGCTTGTTGTCCAACAGCAGCGCCCGCGCGTGCGTCTTCCGTTCGCCGAGCGCCTGTTCGCATTCGAGCGGGATGTGCCGCGTCATGAGGAAGGCGTCTTCGACGGCCTCCAGTTCACGTGCCAGCAGGCTGCGGCGGGCGTGGATGCGGCTGACGCCGATGATGGCGCCGCCGAGCGTGACCATGAGCCCGAGGACGAAGAACGTCTTGTCCTGGTTGTCGGGGTCGAACGCCTTCTCCAAGAGCGTGGGTTCGCGCGGATCCTCCTTGCCGACTTGGAAGACGACCTCTTCGACGGATGTCTGCCCCGCGGCGTTGCGCGCTTCGATGCGCACGGCAATGTCTCGGACCTCGCCGTATCGGTGTGTGAAGAGCGTCTGTTCGGTCCACGCCGAGGTTTGTCCGTCGCCCCAGTCGATGCGGTATTCGATGTCGGGCGCCTGCGTCCCTGGCTGGGTGCCCGATACGTCGAGTGTGACCTCTTCGCCCAGCGCCGGGTATACGTCGTCGGCTTCCACGTCCAGCTGGATGCTTGCAGCCGTCCGGCCGAGCACGATGATTTTGCCGTCGATGGCGTGGAGGGCGATCACGCCGTTTGCGACCGCCATGGCGTGCGCGGGCGTCGTGTGCGTCGCGTCGTAGAACGGTCCTCCTTCTTCATCGTACACGTCGGCCAACGGGTTCGGGAGGACGTGCCTCCAGGCCAGCTTCGGCGAACGGTCGGCGCTCCGGTCGAACGCGTAGATCGCGTCGTGACGGTATTCGGCGTCCGGTGCGGACAAGTCGGCCGAGGTGGGAATGATGATGGCGGCGGCGCGGGCGTACATCCGGTCGTCGGTCAGGAAGAGGCCGTCGGCGTGCCACTCTTCGCTGCCTACCAAGGGTTGGACGGCCCACGCGAGACTTTTCGTCTTTACCTCGATGGCCGTGATGGTGGCGCTGGTGGCCGCGTGGAGGATGCCGTCGTCGTACGCCATGCCGGCGGCCCAATCGTGGCGTTCGACGTCGGCGGAGCGGATGTCATGCTTGGCGATGAGGTCGCCGCTTTGCTCGTCGACCCATGCCAGTTCGTGGAACTTCAGGAATGCGATCCCGTCGACGATCGTCGGCGTCGCGTAATTCCACGTGAGGGACGAAGTCATGTTGCCTGAATCGGTGGCTCCGGCGTGCTGGGCCGTCTGTTCGGTCGATCCCTCTCGAGAGTCCACGGGCCATGACAGCGTGCCGTCGTCGATGCTGAGGGCCCAGGCGTACGATTGGACCGCTCCAGCGGTTCCGACGTCTTCGGTCGTGATGACGATGACCTGATGTTCGCCGACGGCCAGTCCGTGGAGGTACGTGGAGGTCGACGTCGTCGCCGGATTGAAGCCGGTGGGGTCGGCCAGCGAGCCGGCGGCGCCTTTGGTCCAGACCCAGTCGTATGTCCCTCGGTCGGCATCGACCCGTGCGACGTATAGAGGCACCTCGCCGGTGGCGGGGTACGGGAACGTGTCCTCGTTGGTCGCTGGCGTGACCCGGCAGCCGAAGTAGATGCTTCCGGCTTGGACGGCCGGATCGACGCATTCCATCTGCGCCGGCTCGAACCCGAGGTCCGGGTGGGCCAGCGTCCAGATTGGGTCTCCTGGCTGCAGCGGGTACGCGGCGATGCCGGTCCGGTCGATGGCGAACAACGCGTCGCCGTCGCTTGCGAATCCGAACGGTCCGGTGTCGAGCTCGTGGATGATCTGGGCCGTGCCGGTCGCAAGGTCGACGGCGGCGATGCCATCGACCTGTTTCCCGGCGACCTCCGCGTCCGTCGTCAAGGCGTATACGACGTCGTCCAGGATGAGCGGCGTGGCGGTGTGCGGGCGATAGCCTGGCAACTCGGCGATCAGCGCGGTCTCGTTGTACTGCGGGCCGTCACCGTTGACCGCGCCCGTGCGGGACGCGTCGTGGCCAGCCTGCATCCAGTCCGCCTGGGCGCCGCCCACGCTGAGGAGGACAAAGATCATTGCGATCGCCACGACGCGTGTCACCCGCGCCCACCCGTGCCGTACCCGGATATCTGGAACAGCCCTGGTGCAAGAATAAGAGTTCTCGGTTTGCAAAAATCGTTCAGACTCGGCGGCGCGCGTCTCGGGCCGCTGCTTAATATACGGCATAAACGTATACGCAATATACATGACGAAGATGGTGCAGCTGTCCGACGAGGCCTACCGGCGATTGCGAAGCCGCAAACACTCCGGGGAGAGCTTCAGCGACGTCGTCCTGCGCCTGGCCGGCGACGAGGACCTTTCCGGGCTTGCCGGTTGGCGCACGCCCGCGGAGATCCGACGCGACGCCTCCTGGCTCGACCCGACCGACGCCCGGCCGTCCTCCCCGGAGAGCTGAGATGGTCGTCCTGGACGCGACCTTCCTGCTCGCCATCGAACGCGACGAGCCGCCGGCCATGGAGGCACTGGTGCGGCTGAAGGCCGCGGGTGAGCCACTGCGCATCCCGGCCACCGTCTGGATCGACTACTTGTCCACCTTCGACGCGCGACGCCGCCACCAGGCCGTCGAACACCTCGTGCGCGGGGCCTCGTTCG